>NZ_DATMTE010001122.1:0-6484 GCF_035564935.1 Chitinophaga sp.
AATTTAATTATATAAGATGAGTGTGTGCAGGATTTATTGGAAGGCATCAGTGTCCTTCATGTTCGCCGCTGTTCTTTAGTTTGGCCAGCAGGTCGTATGCCCCTGTTACCACTACTTCCTCCGGCGCGGCTTTGGGGAATATCACTTCCGTATACCCCTGCTCACTGTTCCCTTTCTGCACTTCCAGCATATTGAAGTGAAAAGTACTGTCGGTTCCCGGCCTTTTCACAAAAACGTAGGCTTTGTTTTCAAAGCTCACCACGGCGGCATCTGGCAATGCTTTTACGGCGGCGGCGCCGGTTTCAATCATTGCCTGCAGGTAGGTCCCCGGAAGTAGCTGGGTGTCTTCCTCTTCCAGGTGGCAATGCACCCTTACTGTGCGTTCGGGGCTTATTTCCCGGCCAATCAGGTGCACTGTGGCGGTGCGTGCCTTTGTTTCGTTGCCAAGTGTAAAACGCACCAGCTGCCCTATCTTTAAGCGGGGTACATCTTTTTCAAATACGGTCAGCTCCGCATGCAGGTGCTCGGTATTTACGATACGGAAAAGTATATCTGCCGGGGTTACAAACTGGCCCAGGTTTACATTCACCTGCGTTACATAGCCGCTGATGGGGGCGTAAACATTGATGGTACGCTGAATGTTCCCATTTTGTAGGGCCGCTGTGCTGATATTGAGCATGGATAATTTTTGTCGCAGCCCGTTCTCTTTGGCTTGCAGCGTTTGCCAGTTGGCTTTTGCCTGCTGCAATGTTTTCAGGGCGTTTATATTTTCCTTGGCCAGTTCCTGCTGGCGGTTATGTTCTGTTGCCGCATACTCCAGCTGGCTGCTAACTTCCAGGTAGTCCTGCTGCAGCTGGATATAATCGAGATTTTCCAGTACAGCAATCACCTGTCCTTTTTTTACCGGCATCCCTTGCAGTAAGCTGGTTTGTTTTATAAAACCACCCATAGGCACTGAAATGCTCACCTGCTGTTGCGGCGGCACGTCCAGCAGCCCGTTTACTTTAACGGCGCCGCTGATCTGGCGGTTTTCAGGTTTTCCATAAGTGATCCCTGCAGTTTTAAACTGTGCCGCCGTAAGCTCCACCACACCAGGCTCTTCTTCATGATCATGCGTATCTGTATTTGTGGCTTCTTTTTTTGGACCACAGGAAACAAGCATAAATGCGGTGATAACGGTAAAGGCTATATGTTTTTTTATTAATTGCATAATTAGTTTTTTTAGATAGATGACCGGCCATTTGTTCACGGTTGTTGACAGCGCGCAATGCCTTCTGATAGTCAGGCTGAATGCCATAACGGGCGCAGCTTATTGCCGGCCGGCCAGGTAGGCCATATATAATTCCGCCTGCTTTACTTCGTTACGGGCCAGCAGGTATTCCTGCCTGGCAGTAAGCCCATGCTCCAGGTTAAGAAAATATTCGGCATAGCCGATATCGCCACTCCTGTAGGACTTCTCCGATTGTTTCAGCAGCAGCTCCGTATTGGGCAGTGAGGTACGCTGGTAGAACTCCAGGCTGTTCCTGTTCTTAATAAACTGCTGCACTGCTTGCTCATACTGTGATTGCAGCTGTATCATATTATTATCGAGCTGCAAGCTGGCAGCCAGCTCCTGCTTTTCCTCCGCCTTTACTTTTGCTTTCAATGGCCCCATCCAGATGGGTAATGCCAGTCCTACCTGGAATCCCTGGAAACGGTTGCTATTGGTGGCCAGTGGCGTTCCGGATGCATTCAGCGGGGTGCCGGTAAACGATTGATTAAAATAGCCCACCATGATATCCGGCAGTATGGCGGCTTTGTATAGCTTCTTCTGTTTTCCGGCAATGCTTACCTGTTGTTTCAGGTATTGCAGCTGCGGATTGGCGGCTACGGCAACGGAATCATCTGCCGGTGGCAATGTGGCATCCGGTATAGCCGTTTCCGTTATACTCACAGGGGTATTGATACCCAGCAGCGCCTGCAACCTGGCTGTATAAATGTTGAGGTCTGCCTCGTTCTGGCGCAGGGAGTTTTTCACTTCATTCAGGCGGCCTTCTGCGGCGATCTTTTCCAGCATCCGGCTTTCGCCGGTGCGGTAGCGAAGGTCCGCACTGCGCACAAAGCCCGTGAAGATGCTGTCCTGCTCCATGATCAGCGACTTTACCTCCTGCAGGTACAGCAATTGTACGTATACCTGCTTCACCTGGTATACCAGCTCATTTTGTGTTACTGCTTTGAACCAAACTGCTTTTTCCGTTTGCGCATTATTCAGCGCCTTCCTGGCGCCGAATACGGTAGGGAAAGGAATAGTTTGCGTTATGCTGTAGTTGTTGTCGTTAGACACATAACTGTTTGTTTGCCCGTATTGCAGGTTCACATCTGTTTTCGGGATCTCGCCGCCGGAGCGGGCCATTTTGCGGTAGTAGTCAACAGACGCATCTGCCGATTGCAAACCTTTGTTTTGCTGTAATGCAAGCTGCACAGCCTTTTCCATGGTCAGCGCCTGTGATTGCGACATGGCCATAGCCGGCAACAGCAGGCATATTAATATCCGGATCTTCATAATGTATGTTTTGAAAAGCCTTTCTCAAAATAGATGTACAAACAGGGCAATACCAGGAGGGTAAGCAAGGTGGAGGTGATCAACCCTCCGATAACCACGGTGGCTAACGGGCGCTGTACTTCCGCACCCGCGCTGGTAGCGAGGGCCATTGGCAAAAAGCCCAGGGAGGCTACGAACGCGGTCATAAGCACCGGCCGTAATCGTGTAGCCGTTCCGTTTAGCACCACGTTGTTAAGGTCCCGCATACCCGATTGTTTTAACCGGTTAAACTCCCCTATCAATACGATGCCGTTCAATACCGCCACGCCAAACAAGGCGATAAATCCCACACCGGCGGAGATACTAAACGGCAACCCGCGCAGCAACAATGCAAAAACACCTCCTATGGCCGACATGGGGATGGCGGTAAATATGAGCAGTGATTGTTTTACAGAATGGAAAGTAAAATAGAGCAGGCCAAAGATCAGCAGCAGCGCCACCGGCACGGCAACGGCTAAACGCCGATTGGCTTCCTTCAGGTTTTCGAATTGACCGCCGTAGCGGATAAAGTAACCCGCGGGTAGTTTTACTTCTTTGCCGATGGCGGCTTCAATATCTTCCACCACGCTGGCAATATCGCGACCGCGCACATTAAAGCCAACAATAGTGCGTCTTTTAGCGTCTTCTCTCTGTACCTGGTTGGGACCGGTGGCCATTTTCACTTCGGCTACCTCCTGCAATGGCACCTGGCTGCCCGACGGGGTGGTGATATACAGGTTTTGTACGTCCGCCAGCTGCTGCCGGCTTTGCTTATCCAGTCGCAGCACCAGGTCGAACCGCTTCTCCCCCTCATATACCAGTCCTGCGCTCTGACCGGCAAAAGCAGTATTAATGGTTTGATTAATGGTGGCGATATCGAGACCGTAGCGGGCTATCTTATCCCGGTCGGCCGTTACCACGATCTGCGGCAACCCGCCGGTTTGCTCTACATACAGATCTTTCGCACCGGGCGTACGGTTCACAATGCGGCCTACTTTCTCTGCCAGTGATGCCAGCGTGGTAAGATCTTCTCCGAATATCTTGATACCAACATCCTGGCGCACGCCTGAAATAAGCTCATTGAACCGGAGCTGGATGGGTTGTGAAAAGCCAAAACTCACGCCGGGGATGGCTTCCAGGGCTTCCTGCATCTTGTTGGCCAATTCTTCCCGGTTGCGGGCGCTGGTCCACTCCTTCTTTGGCCTGAGCAAAATGGTGAGGTCGCAGGCTTCCATGGGCATGGGGTCGGTAGGTATTTCTGCGGCGCCTATTTTGCCGATCACTTCTTTCACTTCCGGGAACTGCTTCATCAGGATGCCGGATGCCAGGCTTACCTTATCGATGGTTTCCGACAGGGAGCTGCCTGTGAGTAGCCGTGTTTCCACTGCGAAATCTCCTTCTTCCAGGGTGGGTATAAATTCTCCCCCCATCTTACTAAATAAAAATAAGGCAGTCACAAAAAGCAGTATAGCCGTTGCCGTTACCAGGGACTTTGCACGCAATGCGCCCCGGATAACGGGAGCGTATATACGCTGAAAGAAGCGCATGATACGGTCGGCCACCGTCACTTTATTATCCAGGTTTTTATTCAGCACCAGCGCGGATACCATCGGCACGTAGGTGAGCGACAGGATAAAGGCGCCCAGGATGGCGAAAGATACGGTTTGCGCCATTGGCCGGAACATCTTGCCTTCAATACCCGTAAGCGCCAGGATAGGCAGATATACAATGAGGATAATGATTTCGCCGAAAGCTGCAGTACTGCGGATTTTGCTGGCGGCATCAACAACTTCCGTATCCATTTCCGCCTGCGATAAACGCAGTCGCTGCCCGGTTTTATTCCTGCCTGCAAGATGATGCAGGGTGGCTTCCACAATAATTACCGCCCCGTCTACTATCAGTCCGAAATCAATGGCGCCGAGGCTCATCAGGTTGCCGGATACGCCAAACAGGTACATCATGGAAATGGCAAACAACATCGACAGGGGGATTACAGAGGCTACAATCAGCCCTGCACGCAGGTTACCGAGGAACAGCACCAGCACAAAAATGACAATGAGCGCTCCCTCTGCCAGGTTTTTCTGTACCGTACCGATGGCCCTGCCTACAAATTGACTGCGGTCCAGGAAGGGCTCTATCACTACGCCTGCCGGCAATGTTTTTTGTATCTCCGTGATCCTTGCTTTCACGGCTTTTACCACCTCGTTGGAGTTTTTTCCTTTCAGCATCATTACAATACCACCCACGGCCTCTCCGTTTGCATTGCGGGTTAGCGCGCCATAACGCACGGCGTCGCCCAGTTGTACGGTGGCAATATCCCTGATCAGAACCGGTAGCCCCTCCGGGGTATTCTTCACCACTATCTTTTCTATATCCGCCAGGCTGGCTATCAGGCCCTCGCTGCGGATGAAATAAGCGTTGGGCTTTTTGTCGATATAAGCCCCGCCGGTATTCTGGTTGTTGCGCTCCATGGCGTTGAACACATCAGCGATGCTGAGGCGGTAGCTGCGGAGTTTATCAGGGTTCAGTGTTACCTGGTATTGTTTCAGCATCCCGCCAAAACTGTTTACTTCCGCTACGCCGGGAGTGCCGAGCAGCTGCCGTCTTACATACCAGTCCTGTATGGTACGCAGTTCCCGCGCATCAAATTTCTCCTCATATCCTTTCCGGGGATGCAATACATATTGGTATATTTCCCCCAGGCCACTGGAAACAGGCGCCATTTCCGGGGCGCCGATACCACCGGGTATATTGGCCCTGGCTTCGCCCAGTTTTTCATTCACCTGTTGCCGGGCCCAGTAAATATCTACATCGTCGTGAAATACAATAGTGACCACCGACAGGCCAAACCTTGAAATGGAGCGGATCTCCGCCATTTCCGGTATTACGGCCATGGTTTGTTCAATAGGAAAGGTAATGAGTCTTTCTACCTCCTGTGCCGCCAGCGAGGGCGATTGCGTGATCACCTGTACCTGGTTATTGGTGATATCCGGCACTGCATCTACCGGCAACCGTAACAAAGCGAAAACGCCAAATGCCGCCAGGGCAAACGTAAATATCCCTATCATTAATTTGTTCCTCACAGAGAAACGAATGATCTTATCCAGCATGATTGATTCAATAAGTAATAAAATGAAGTACCATAGCCATACCTGCACCGGTAAAAGGCGCGGATATGCTCATAGCAAAAACATCTGTAAAACGTATTAAACCAGCTGCGGGGGCTGCCAGATGGCGCCTGGTAAAGAAGGAAGCGGGTTATGGGGTAATACCGGGTAGTCTATCATCACCCGTTGTGCTATAAAATAAACAGCTACCGCCGCTGCAGGCGTGGCCTGTACATTACAGCAGCTGCATACGCAGAGCGGAGAGCAATAGTCCGGTTGTGTTTCGTGATCATGCGAAGTGGAAAGCTGTACAGCCACACCGTTGTTTGCCGCCTGGTAATCGTTGCAGGGAATGCACGATAACAGCACGATGTAACAGCTTAATATGTAAAGTAGCCACTTCATCTTTACAAATGTAAAACTTAAACACAAAACGCAACCGGAAAAAACTGCATCGCAGTTGCGGCCGGGATGATTTTATATTATGATTTGTACTTAAATTAGCCGCATGAATTGCCTGATAGTAGATGATAACAAGCTGGCGCGCACTGCCATGAAGCAACTGGCCAGTCATGTGGAGCAGCTGCACGTAGCAGGTGAATGCAGCAGCGCGATGGAAGCCTATAATTTTCTACAGAAAGAAAAAATAGATCTCCTGTTACTGGACATCGAAATGCCTGGTATGAGCGGCCTGGAATTGACCCGTAACCTGGGAAAGAAGCGCCCGGTGATCATCTTCACAACTGTAAAAAAAGATTATGCGGTAGAGGCATTTGAATTAAATGTGGCTGATTACCTGATAAAGCCGGTGCAGCCT
>NZ_DATMTE010001123.1:0-20526 GCF_035564935.1 Chitinophaga sp.
ATAAACCCCGGCTCCGGCCCAAAGCGGCCGGAGCCGCCTAAATAAACGAAAAGATGGATCGTATATTTTTCAGCGCGGTACTGATAGCCACGGTTATTTTCAGCGCCTGCAACAGCCCCATGCAAAACAAGGAAGAAAGGGCAGCGAAAGACTCCGCCAATGCGCCGGTACAGGGCGTACCGGAAGAAAATACAGAAAGCGCCAAACTGGATACCACCTATGGTGATTATCATATTTCGGCTATTACCAACGGCAACAGTAGTATGAGGGATCTTATACTGGCAATAGGCAGTAAAAAGGATTCCACCCGGGCCGACAGTACCATTGAGAAAGATGTAAAGGGGAGATTAAAGAATATGATGGTGGCGGACCTGGATGGAAACGGCCAACCGGAGATCTACCTGCAAATGCTGTCTGAAGGTACGGGCCGGTTTGGGAAGATCTATGCGTTTGAAATTGCACCCCGGATCACAAGGATCAATACCTTTTCACTGGATACCATGCAGCAGGCCGCTTACCGCGGACAAGACACATTTTTTATCAAAGGAAAAACGCTGGTACGTACTTTCCCTGCCTACAGGGAAGGGCAGCCGGATGCACTCACCGCAAATACCAAAGGAATTATTATTTATCATTTGCAGAAAGCGGGAGATACCCTGAAGCTGATGCCTGCAAAATAAAAGCTATTGCAGCCGCTACCTGCTGCAATAGCTTTCATCATTATTTATTGTACCCGATGCCTTCTTTATCCCAGCGGGTATAGAAATATTGAAGTGCATTGGTAAACTGCGCAAAGTTTTTGTTGGCCGGGAGGGTCCATCCATCTTCTGCATAAGCCGCGAGGCGGGGAAATACCTGGTGGTTCATCGTTTTTACATCCGGGATCCATTCGCCCCACATCTGGCAGCCACTGCCCAGTATTTTAGCGTGATATTCAGGCGCCAGGCCGGCAGGGATAGGATCAAAGCTGTAGGCTTTTTCCAATGAGATGTCTTTGTAGCTGTAATCCAGGTAAGTCATGGCATGATAAGAGTTGATCACATCATATCCTTTGGATACCGCTTCTGTGATCAGTTTCAGCTCTCCCTTCCAGAACTGGACAATAGTGCCCGTCGCGAGCTTTTCTGTGGCGGAAACATCTTTACTGTCGGTAAACTCATGCAGTTTGCTGCCCATGATCTCATTCCAGCCAGCCATACGACGGTTTTTTCCGGCCAGGAAGTTGGAAATATTGTTGGTGAAAGCGATCTGCAGATCAGCAGGAGAGCCCAGTTTATGTGCTTTCATGTAAGCATTTACACCGGCATCCGCTTTCCACTGGTCGTATTTTACTTCATCGCCCCCGATATGGATCACTTTGGAGGGGAACAGCGTTATTACTTCCTGCAGCACATCTTCCAGGAAAGCGATCACTTTGGGATCAGATACATTGAATACATCGTAATGCACGCCGAACTTCCCCGGTACTTTGATGGGTGTGTGCGTGGTGCCCAGCCAGGGGTAGGCGGCAATAGCAGCGCTGGAGTGGCCCGGCATTTCTATTTCAGGAACAATGGTAATGTGCCTGTCGGCTGCATATTTAATGATCTCTCTGATCTGCTCCTGCGTATAAAAACCTTCGTGCGGTTTTCCATCATATACTTTGCTGTTCCAGGTGCCGGATTGGGTAGAATCACGTTTACTGCCTACAGCGGTAAGAAGGGGATACTTTTTGATTTCGATACGCCAGCCCTGGTCGTCGGTCAGGTGCCAGTGGAATACATTCATTTTTAGCAGTGCCATTTCATCCAGCAGGTGTTTTACGGTTTCACCCCCTTTGAAATAACGGCCTTCATCCAGCATGAATGCCCTCCAGCCAAAGCGGGGCTTATCTTTAATGGATACGGCGCCTATCGCATATTCGTTCCCGTTGGCAGTGATGAGCTGGCGTAAAGACTGTATCCCATAAAATACACCGGCGGTAGTAGCAGCGGTGATCGTAATATTTTCCGGAGATACCAGCAGCTGGTAACCTTCTATTCCCAGTTCCTTTTCCAGTTTTTTATCCAGGGAGAGGCGGATGTAATTGTTTTTCGCGGTGGGTTTCAGTGCGAGGGAAAGGCCGTAGGTTTCCTGTAACGCCTGTTGCAGCTGGCTGGCCTCGCCGGCGCACTTGCCAGGAATAATGGCAGTTGCGCCGGATAAGGAAAATGTGCCCGTTAATGTTTTTACTTCCGATGGCTGCGGAATAATATTGATCGCCTGCAGGGGCATGGCGCTTACCGACAGTAACAGCAGGCAGGCAAATGCCAGCGTGGAGCGTAGTTTTAGCATACGTAGGATTTTATTGTTCACTTGGTTAAGATGAAAAAATACAATAAAATCCCGTGATTTAAAAGAAACTGCGCCGGTTAGCCTTCCTGTTCCATAAACCCGCTTGGTAAACCGTTTTCCATGGAAGCATCGCCATAATCGTATTCCACGTCCGCATAATTCTGCGACAGGGTAACAGATCTTTCCAGCTGCGGGAAAACCGGTACAATACGCAGTTCAGCGAATTTATTTTTCCATTGCTGCAGGGTGGCGGCATCCAGGTGAGCCGGGTGCAGGATCCTGATACAGGCGTTTTCCGGGAAGGTAACAGTATCGTCCGACAGTGTTTTTGGTGTGGCGGACCCGTCGCAGTAAAAAGCCGTGATCAGCTGATCCGCTTCATTGAACAATGCCCATGCCAGCCGGCTTGCAAAAACAGCCATCACCGGGTTTTGCGGGAATACCGCCTGCCACCTTGCAACGCTCCATGTCCGTTGTTCTTCCAGGAACTGTTCCAGTCGTTGTGTTTGCAGTTTTATAGTATCCGCCATCTCTTTGGAGAGGGCTTTAAAAGCATTCCGGGTTTCCCGGGGCGTGGCCACCGGGATGGCTTTCAGGCGCCGGCCTTTATCATTGAGATAGGCGGGTTTAAAGTTGTGATCAAGGAATGCGCGGTATGTTTCGCCTTTTACTTCAAAGAACCTGTACAGCCCGTTGAAGCCAAATTCCGGCACCAGCGAGTCTACCAGTTCATGCAGGGTAACGCCTCTTTCTGCTGCGGTTTGTTCCAGTGCTTTCAGTGCTGCTGCGCCTACCACTCCTTTGCGGAAGCGGTACCTGCGCGAGAAAAATTCCACTTCACGGAGCGCTTTGTTGCTGCCATGCAGGGCCAGCGCGCCAACACCGTGTTCCGCCATTTTAAGGCGCTTGGTGGTGATCCACAGCTGGATGTCTTCGCGTAATGTTTCCGCCAGTTCATCATCTCCCAGCAGAGCCGTGAGGGTCATAAGGTACTTTAACTTCAGATCGCCACCCTGGTCGGCATATGCTTTATAGAGCGCCCGTGCAAAGTCGCCGCTGCGCGACCGGTCGATCAGGCGCAGCAGGGGAATGGCTTCCACATCGGGGCGCACTTCTGTTACGCGCGACATGCGGTAAATGAGAAAGCGCATCATATCGGTAGTGAGCACCGTACCATCCAGCAGGTAGAGAGGCGGCAGGGCTTTGTCGTCCAGCCATTTTTCCGCCGGTTTGGACAGCTTATGTCTTTTCTTCGCAAATGTAACCAGTTTGGTTACCAGCACCAGGTGGTCGGTATCAGTGAGCGTATGGCCTCCCAGCGTTTCCAGCATCAGGTCACGGGCGTCGTCATTTACTTCCTTGTGGAGCGCGTGCTGGAGCAGTTCGCGGGCGTGTGCGTCGTCCAGTTTGCAGAGGATCTGTACGGCAGTCAGGCGCTGATCCGCTTTTTTATGCCCCAGCAGTTCTGCGGCCCTTTCCAGTGCCTCCGGATGTTCTGCCAGGATAACGGCAACGAGCGTACGAACTGATTTCAGTTTATGTAAGGTATAAGGCCAGAGCTGGTCGATATACAGTGCTTTATCCAGCTGGGAAAGCACGGGGAGCACCATCCGGGCGTCATAATCATTTTCCAGTGCCTGCAGCAGCATAGGAGCGGCCTGCCCGTTGAGTTCATCTGCCAGTACCTGGAAAGCTTCGGGGTGCAGGTAACTTTTTTTCGCGAGCAGGTTCCCGAGATAGGGAACAGCTGCCGGGAGATCGAGTTGGAGTATGCTGCGCACCGCCAGCACACCGGGTGGTAAGTTGCCAGGAGGTACATTGCCGGTTACCTGTGAACTGGCGGATTCCGGTGCAAGTATACCTGCATCCGGCCAGGCCAGGAAATCGTAGGCTGCTTTCAGCAGCTGTTGGTTATATTTTTCCGGGAGATGACCGGCGAGAAGAGAATAACCGCTAAGCGCTGCCGCGTAGTCGGGTAATGCGGCCAGCTGCGCGGTTGTTTTTTCTACCAGTGGTTCATATTTCTCCGTGTTGTTCTGTAATAATACACGGGAAACCGCCTGCTGATCGGGAATATATCCCGGCAGCAACAGGATGTTTTCCAGGTATTCCATTTCCCGTTCCGGGTGGCCTTTTACGAGTAACCGGAAGAAGAGGGAGTTCCATCCTTTTTTACGCCAGGTGGTAACATAGGCGTCTACCACATTCCGCTCAGCGCTTTTGATCAGGTCTTGCAGGAATTTACGCACGGGCGTAAATTTTAGCGGCGACAAGTCGAAGTTGTTGCCATCCCTGGAATGGCTGATCATGAGGGTGCCGATTTCTTCCGGTGTGCAACCCCGTTGCTGGAGATAGCTGGTAAAGTAGCTGAACCGCAGTACGATGGAAGAAGAGGTACCGGGCTTATCCATCATTGGAAGAATAGTAGCCAGGAAAGTTTCCCTGCACTCGTTCCATGCAAGCGGAGATGCAATCAGTTTTAGTATCAGCCGGTCGTTATCGTCCCAGCGTTCGGGAATTTGCAGCAGGGGAATAAAGTGCCCCATTTGCCGGGCGGTTTCGGCGGTGTTAAATACCGGTGTTTCATAGGTATGCCCTGTAAGGAAATCTACTCCGGACTGTATAGCGCCTGCGATGTTTTCATAGTCGTTCAGTTGTTCCAGTTTTTCAACAAGCGATAGTATAGTTTCCTTTTTGTATGGCATAAGGTATAGATAGATTCAGTTTATTTTTTCAACACAATATCTTCTTTTGCGGCCCATTGTGCAACGTCCTGTTTGCTCAATGCGCAGGCCATCATTTCCGGGAACTTATCCGGAGAGCAGGCAAATACGGGTATTCCCAGGTTTGCCAGGAACTGTGCGTTTTCGTGATCGTAGCTGGGCGCGCCTTCATCATTCAGCGCCAGCAATACAATTACCTGCACACCCGACGCGGCGAGTTCAGTAAAGCGTTTCCTCATATTTTTTTCATCTCCCCCTTCAAAAAGATCCGTGATCAGTACCAGCACAGTATCCGCTGGCCGGGTAATGATCTGTGCGCAGTACTTCAACGCTGCGTGGATATCAGTGCCACCGCCCAGTTGCACGCCAAAAAGCAGTTCCACCGGGTCCTGCAGTTCCTCCGTAAGGTCCGCCACGGCGGTATCAAACACTACCATCCGGGTTTTCAGTGCCGGGATAGAAGCCATTACCGCACCAAAGATACCAGAATAAACGACAGACGTACCCATTGAACCACTTTGATCCAGGCATAAAACCACTTCTTTGAGTGCAGACCGTTTACGGCCATACCCGATCAGGGTTTCAGGGATGATGGTTTTATAATCCGGTTGATAGTGTTGCAGGTTTTTCTGGATAGTAAGCGGCCAGTTCACTTCGTTATGCCTGGGGCGCCGGTTGCGTGCGCTGCGGTTCAGGCTGCCTGTGATGGCTTGTTGTGTAGGTTGCGCCAGTTTTCTCATCAGCTCGTCCACCACTTTTTTTACTACCTGGCGGGCAGTGTCTTTGGTTTTTTCCGGGATCACCCGGCTCAGTGTCATCAGGGTGGCCACCATGTGTACATCGGGTTCCACGTTTTCCAGCATCTCTTTTTCAAAGAGCATCTGGGTAAGGTTCAGGCGTTTGAGGGCGTCCTGTTGCATTACCTGCACCACAGAGGCAGGAAAGTAGCTTCTTATATCGCCCAGCCAGCGGCTTACATTCGGGGAGGAGGGTCCTAGTCCTCCCTGCCTGGTGCTGTCGTACAGGGCTTCCAGTGTTTTGTCCAGTTGCAGGTCCGTTTTATTCAATGAAAACGAAGTACCGTCGTTCTGGGCTCCACCCAGTACGAGCCGCCACCTGCGAACCTGTTCATCATGCTCCATCCGGTAATAGTTTAGCGTCTTTAAATCCCAGCAGCTGCATCACTACCGGGATGCCGCGGGCGCCCCGCACATGGTCTGTATCCCCTGTGGTAGCTGCTTTTATGCTGGTTCCATTCCCGCCGTGCTTCACTTTGTCGCCCAGTTTTTTCCGTTCCGGGGCCGTAAAGTTAGAAAAGGTGCGGCGTAATAACGGCAATACCTGTATGAAAATATCATTTTCCAGTTGGGATACCCAATCGTGCACCATACTCCACAGTTCTTCATCGAGCAACAGGAGGGTGCCGCTGCCTTTGAGGAATCCTTCCAGCCAGGCAGCCGCCAGTGCAGGGGGATTGGCTACGGACATGGCTACACTGAATGCCTTTACAAGCGTTTCCCCTGTCATTATTTTGCCGTCGAAGAGAAGGCGGGAAGCGTAGCCGGCAATCATTGGCGCCGACTGTGGGTTGCCGGAGATCACTGCCAGTGTTTCCTGCCAGGAAGCGGTAAGGGCATTGTGCTGCACCAGGTTGATGGCGTCGTTCATGGCAAAGAAGAGGTCCAGCAGTGGGAGGGCGGCGTCATCGGCTACGGCAGTGCAGGCAGCCGGTAAGCTGATGCAGATGCGGCCTATCATGCTTTCGGTGATGCTGTTAACCAGCGCCGCATCTGTTTTGCGTACGTTGCCATACCGGCTGATGTTCACCAGGGAAGGAATTACTTCCATCAGCTGCAGCACATCGCCGGAAGCTGCTGCGAGGTTACTGATGCGGTGGATCAGTACCTCCACAACGGCGGGTAGTTCCGCCGGGATGGCCGATTCCAGCATTTTGCACACCTGTTGCAGGGTACCTGTATTATTGGCGGCGCTGGTTACAAAGCTGGTAGCGGCTTCTGCTACCGTATTTCCCCAACTGCCCTTTTCAATGATATCAATGGAGAAAGCGGGATCCCATTGCAGCCGCCATTGTTCTTTAAAGGTGCCTTTGCCGGATACTTCATACCGCTTCCCCCAGTATATTTCCAGCAGTTGCAGGCGATGGAGGAAAATGCTTCTCTCCAGGTCTGTATCTTTCCGGAGATCGAGGGCATAGTCTTTAAAATCGGCCGTTTGGGGCAGTCTTAGTTTTTTCTGTTGCCGGGTAATGTCCGACTGCAGCGGCGGTGCGGGCACCTCTGCGGGTACCTTTCCGATGCGGTTGCGCACAATCAGCTCGTCGCGGATCAGCTGCATGAGGATACTTTCCCCGTTGCAAAGTACGCTGAGCGTAGCCTCGTTAAGCTCTTCCAACCCGGGCCGCGGATAATGGCGGAGTGCAGCCAGTGCATTGGCCAGTCGTACCGCTTCCATTACATGTGCCACGGAGGTGTCCTGCTGTTGTTCCCGGAAGAGTTTGGCCACGAGGGCCATCCAGCGGGTGCCGTCATCTGCGGGGTGTTCCCAGATATGTTCGTACCATCCCGGGGAGGGGATGCCGGCGCCGTAGCCGCTTTCATAACTGAGGCGGCTATACGTCCATGGGATCCAGGTACATTCCACTTTGGTTTTCGGGAGCCCTTTCAGCAGTTCGTTATCGTCTTTCTGTTTGGGCATGGTTTGCAATGCCGGGGCGTGCCAGGCGCCGCATATCACCGCGATGCGCTGGAACATTTCTTTTTCCGCCTGGCGGATGCACTTACGCATCCATGCTTCGCGGAGGGCTTCTTTATGATCGTATCGCCGGGGTAGTTCTTCCCGGAGTGCGTGCATGGCATCGTGTACGGCTTCAAATACCTGTTCCTGCCCCAGGCGGTATTCAAACATATGTTCCCACCATCGCTCACCATCGTCGTAACCGGCGGCATGGGCCAGGTGAGCCACCGGGTCCTGTGGTGAAGGAGGGAGGAATTGTAAATCCAGTTCCACGGCGGTGAATGTTTCGGTGGAGGAATTGCGCCACTGCTGTGGAGTGGAACCGGGAGCATTATGCCTGGTGGCAATTATTGGTTGCGTACCAGTGGATTTATTTATAGAAGGATTATGCAGATGGGTAGCACCGGTCGGTTGGGTACCTGTAAATCTATCTACGGAAGAATTGCAGCGCTGATTAGAACCGTCTGGAGAGGAAAAACAATTGGTATGAGCGGCCGTATTCAACTCTCCCGGGGGCGCCAGTTCATCAGCAGCGGGGGATCCAGGTTCCTGCGCTGGTGCATCTTCTTTTTGGTCTTTCGCCGCCCTTTTCGCCGCCGCTTCATTTTCCATACCGAACACATGTGCCAGCGGGAGATCCATGAATCGTGCGTGAATACGGTGGTTTTTAGCATACAACATCGCCTGCCATTCCGGTGAAAAGGCAGCAAAGGGATAGAAGCAGGCTTTCTGCGGACTGTCAGGCTGGTAGGCCAGGATAGCTACCGGCGGTTGCAGCTCCTCATGACCCGCCCATTGCAGCAAGGCATCTGCTTCCGGCGGTCCTTCAATCAACACAATATCCGGTTGCAGCTCTTCCAGGAAAGCTTTTACATTCCTGGCGGAGCCTGGGCCGTGGTGCCGGATACCTAAAATATGTACGGACATACGTCGATGATCATTTATATATGAATGGGATGCCGGTAGTTTGACATCTCCCTAAAATATACTGAAAGTAGTTTTTTAACAAATTAAATGTAACTACTACATTATGATAATGTTATAAAATTATTATTAAAGTAAAACATTAAACATTTAATCGCCTCATCTATGTCTCTCATCAATCGCTCCGGCGATGTTTTATCCAGCCGGCGGAGGAAAAGTGAACTCATTTAGCTGGTACTTAGCACCTACTTAGCACTTGCATAGAAGGTGGACTTGATCCGCTTAGCACCTACTTAGCGCTTGCACAAAAGGTGGACTTGATCCGCTTAGCATCTACTTAGCAATTGCACAAAAGGTGGACTTGATCCGCTTAGCACCTACTTAGCACTTGCACAAAAGGTGGACTTGATCTGCTTAGCAGCTACTTAGCAATTGCACAAAAGGTGGACTTGATCCGCTTAGCATCTACTTAACACTTGCACAAAAGGTGGACTTGATCCTTTGTACATCTCTACGCCAGATCACGGCAAGCACGGTATACATCTTTCCATTCCTCCCTCGATTTTACAACTGTTTCCAGGTATTCCTGCCAAACCAGTTTATCCTGTACGGGATCTTTCACTACAGCGCCGATGATACCGGCGGCGAGGTCGGCTGCATTGAGGGTGCCGTCGCCAAAGTAAGCTGCCAGGGTCAGGCCATTATTCACCACGGAAATGGCTTCAGCGGTGCTGAGGGTACCACCGGGCGACTTCAGCTTCGTTTTGCCATCGAGGGTAATGCCGTTACGAAGTTCACGGAAGATAGTAACAATGCGGCGGATTTCCTCTACCGCCGGTTTTTCTGCCGGCAGCTCCATGGTTTTTTCGAAGCTCTCCACCCGTCTTCTTACGATATCAATTTCTTCTTCCATAGAATCCGGAACCGGCAGGATAACAGTATTGAAACGGCGTTTCAGTGCGCTGGACAGTTCATTCACCCCTTTATCGCGGTTATTGGCTGTGGCAATGAGATTGAACCCTTTACTTGCCTGTACTTCCGTATTCAGCTCGGGGACAGGCAGCGTTTTTTCAGACAGGATAGTGATAAGGGTATCCTGCACATCGGCGCCTATACGGGTGAGCTCTTCGATGCGGACAATTTTGCCATCCTTCATAGCACGCATCACCGGGGTTTCCACCAGGGCATTGGGAGAAGGCCCTTCCGCCAGCAGGCGGGCATAGTTCCATCCATATCGCACGCTTTCCTCACTGGTGCCGGCCGTGCCCTGTATAATAAGGGTGGAATCGCCGCTGATGGCAGCAGCAAGATGCTCGCTCACCCAGCTTTTTGCAGTACCAGGTAAGCCGTACAGCAGCAGCGCCCTGTCCGTAGCAAGCGTGGCAACGGCTATTTCCATGAGACGTTTGCTGCCAATATATTTAGGCGTCACTTCAAAACCGTTCTTCAGTTTCCCACCGGTGAGGTAAGTCACCACCGATTGGGGCGACAGCAGCCAGTTGTACGGGCGCTTGCCTCCATCTTCCTTTTTCAGTTCTTCCAGCTCCTGTGCATACAGTTGTTCGGCGTGGTAACGTAAAATGTCTGACATGGTATGTTGATTAATATGTTTGGATTAAAGTGATTGTACCTGGCTTTTTGCCTGCAACAGCCGGCCCAGGTGAACTTTTATATTATTCCAGTATCCCGTATGATAAGCCTCCACCGGTGTGATATCATCGAGGGTAGCGGCAATGCTCACGGGGATGAGCCGGATATGATTACTCATGAACTGTTGGTTATAAGTGTAAGGCTGCGTAGCTGCATATTTAAATATCCGGGTACACAGCTGAAGGCTCCATTCCTCCTGTTGTTTGCAGGCGTACTCAATAATAGCATCGGGGTGTTCGTCGAAGAACTTTTCACCGAACTCCTGTTGCTGTGCTGCCGGTAGCAAGGGAATGATATCTATATAAAATGTTTCACTGTGCTGCATAAACGAAAGGGCCCGTTCTTTGTCTTCAAACCAGGCGATAGCGAGTACCAGCGCGGGGACAAAAGGTTGCAGCGATTCCTGTTGCTGGAAGAGCGCAATGACCCTTTCCGTATCCCGGTTGAAATGCTCTTCCCAGCGGGAAGGGTGTACGCTGCTGACCAGTTGGTACAGCACATGCGTATCGTCTGTTACGGTTTTATCGCTGCTGATTTTTTCGATGCCGCTCTGGAAGATGCTGTCGTCGGTTATTTCCGGGAGGGCTACAGTTACCTGTCCGAATTTATCCGGTTGTATGGCGCCGGCTATGATCTGCCAGTATTTTTCATGAAAGGAGGAGCCGGGCAGTTTTTTCAGGATGCGGGTAGCGGTTTCTTTTACCTGTTTGCTTTTTTCCGTGAGAAGGGATTCCAGCCAGGGAATATCCGCAGGATCGACGGGATGTTCCAGCACGGAGAGCAGTTCTGTTTTTACCGTAACGCTTTCTTTGGGCCATGATTGTTCCAGCCAGGTGCGGGCCATTACGGGATCGGCTGCACGAAGTTCTTTCAGGGCTTCTAAGCGTTGTGCGGTGGCGCCGTTCTGCCACCTGTCCTCAATACTATCCGCCACGCGGGAGAAGTTCCAGTCGGGGTTAAAGTGGCCGAGCCACTCCGCCCGTTGCCCGCCGGTAGCGGCAACCAGGGCGCGCAGTGATTTGTTCCTCCAGCCTTTATCCAGCATCACGGGTAACTGTGCCGGGGGCACCAGTAAATTGGTCTTCACGCAGTATTCCAGCCACAGTTGCAGCAGCTGGACGCTTTCCGTTTCCAGCACCTGTTGCAGCACACGGATAGCGGCGGGTTTGCAGTATGTTTTTGTTTCCGGCGGGCAAACCTTCATGGGTGCTACATCGGCGGTAATGGGGCGGGTACCGCTTTGCCGGTAATTATATAAAACTGCTGCCAGTTGGAGGAACTTATCTTCTTTATCAGTAGCCTCCTGTGTTAGTATGGTATCGGCCGCCTGCAGCAGCGGTCCGCTCATACCGGCGCTGCCGGCCTGCTTTTTAGCGGTACCGAGAAGGGCGGTATTGATGAGTTGATTCCAGTGCTCCATTATAATATTTTGTATTCCTGTTCATGCCAAACGCCAATAGGTTCGTATTGGGCTTCTTTTCCTGTAACTGCCATGTGCAGGGGCATTCCTCCGCTCAGTGCCAATAGTTTCCAGATATGCTGGAAGGTTTTTTTCACAGGCATCAGTTGCTGGCGGCTGTCCTGCAGCCACCATTGTTCCGCGTGCCAAACGGGGGTAAGATCTGCAATCGTATATACCTGGTCGTTATAAACGGGGAGTACCTCACTGGTATTGGTTTGAGCGGATACCAGTTCTTCCCAGCCGGCGTACCCGCTGAAAGAGTGATTGGCCGGCACGGTTACCTGTTGTTTGATCAGCGCGCGGAGCGGCGCTGCGGAAGGATAAAATACCAGTTCCGCATTAATGGCGCTGCCGGGAGTGAGGGTATTGTTGATGGTGCTTTGTCCCCGTACATAAAACTGCAGGATCAGCGCAGGCCGTTTGGTATGCACGCCGTGCAGCCAGTAGCGTTCTACCACGAGGCGGTCCTCCTCCGTGGTTTGTTTGCCCAGCACCTGCCAGGTATCGGTGATACCGGTTTGTTCTTTCAGTTCTTCCTGCGAAGTAGAAAAGCCGGTGAGCGTGCGGATATCCTGTTGTAGTGCAGGAGGTAGTTCTGAGAGATGCTGATATCCCTGTATTACAAGGTAGATACGTACCAGCTGGTTCATGAAAGCCGACTGCCAGCCTTCATGAAAGTAACTGATGTCTGCCAGTTCCCGTATCATGCCGGCAAGCCCCGGGGCTTGTGCGTCTATCATGCGGCGGATCATATTTTCGAAGAAGGAAGGATCTTTTTCAGGAAGGTCCATAATACCGTTGCGGATGAGATCTTTCATCCAGCGGAGCAGTTCTGCGGCGCCGTCGCTTACTTTTTGCATGCGCGCCTGCTGGCGTTTGGCCTGTGCATTGGTATCCGGCTGCTTCTCCGCAGCAGTGGCGGCGGTATTTTTCTTTTCCTCCCTTTCAGTGCGTTTGGCGAGCCATTCGCTGACCCAGGAAGGAGGTGTTGTTTCCGTGAAGGAAGCCGGTTGCCTGGAATAGAGCAACAGTAAGCCCAGCCCATGTTTGCAGGGAAACTTACGGCTGGGGCAACTGCATTTGAATGCCATGTTGCCGGTGTCTATCTGTGTCTGGTATGGTTTGCTGCCGCTGCCCTGGCATTCGCCCCATAACGCTATATTGCTGACGCCTTTACTCACCCATTTAGCCGGGTTGGCCAGGTCTTTCCCCGATTTGCGGGAAGATTCATCAGGCGCCATCGCCAGCACTTGTTCGTCGGATAGGTTCAATGGATTAACGATTTAAAACGCAAAGTAAATAATTCCATAAAATAAAAAACCAAATATCAAACAACACTACGCAGTGTATTTGATATCTGGTTTTACTATTTAAATATTGTTTTATTACAGGAAGCCGAGTTCCAGTTTGGCTTCTTCGCTCATCATATCTTTTGTCCAGGGCGGATCAAAAGTAAGGTGAACATCCACATCGGAAACGCCTTCTATATTTCTGATCTTTTCATCTACTTCCCTGATAATATCACCGGCTACGGGGCAACCCGGAGCGGTAAGGGTCATGTCGATACCGATCCTGTTATTTTCCTTGATCTTTACTTCGTATACCAGTCCAAGTTCCCATATGTTCACCGGGATTTCCGGGTCGAATACGGTTTTGAGCTGTGCTTCTATCTGTTCTCTTAATGTTGCTTCACTCATTGCTGGTTAATTTTAGCCTGGTAGGCGATCGCGTACAGCTTCATTTGTTTGAGCATGCTCAGCAACCCGTTGGAGCGGGTGGGAGAGAGATGGCTGCTCAGGCCGATGGCATCTATAAAATAAATTTCCGCTGTAGCAATTTCCTGTGGCGTATGACCGGAAAGTACATATATCATGAGGCTTACCAGGCCTTTGGTGATCACGGCATCGCTGTCGCCGGTAAAAAACAGTTTCCCGTCTTTTAGTTCGGTGTGCAGCCACACGCGCGACTGGCAGCCTTTGATGAGATTGTCGGGTGTTTTATATTCTTCTGAGATGAGCGGTAATTCTTTACCCAGCTGGATGATATATTCGTATTTATCTTCCCAGCTGCCCATCACCGAAAAATCGGATATTATTTCTTCCTGTATTTCCTGGATCGTCATATTCACCTGTTTACAAAAGCATGGCAGCGGCTCTTTTGATGCCGGCTACCAGTTTGTCTATTTCTTCTTTGGTATTATAGAAAGAGAGGGATGCCCGCACGGTACCGGGGATCTTAAAGAGATCCATCAGCGGTTCGGTGCAATGGTGTCCTGTTCTCACGGCGATGCCTTGCTGGTCCAGCAGTTCGCCCATATCAAACGGGTGGATGTTGTGTACCAGGAAGGAGATGGCGCCGCTTCTTTCTGCTGCGTCGCCGATAAAGCGGATCCCATCGATCTTGCGTAATTCCTGCATGGCATATTCCATCAGCTCTTCTTCCCATTGCTGGATTTTAGAGATACCGGTTTGCTGCAGGTATTCAATAGCGGTACCCAGTGCAATGCCACCGGCAATGTTGGGAGTGCCCGCTTCAAATTTATACGGCAGTTCGTTGTAGGTCGTTTTTTCGAAAGTGACGGTTTTGATCATATCTCCGCCGCCCTGGTAGGGGGGCAGTTTATTGAGCCATTCCTTTTTGCCATAGAGTACGCCGGTACCGGTAGGACCATAAATTTTATGGCCGGAGAACGCCAGGAAATCCACGTCCAGCGCCTGTACATCAATGCTGATATGCTGAATAGCCTGTGCTGCATCAAGCAGTACCGGGATATTGCGTGCATGCGCCAGCGTTATGATGTCCTGTACCGGGTTGATGGTTCCCATGGTGTTGGAAACGTAGGTAACGGCTACTATTTTCACGGAGTCGTCCAGCATGGCTTTGTAAGCATCCATGCGGAGTTCGCCGCGGTCGTTGATAGGAATTACTTTCAGTGTGGCGCCGGTTTCTTCGCAGGCAATCTGCCAGGGCACTATATTGCTATGGTGTTCCATGGCGGAAATGATCACGCTGTCGCCTTCCTTAAGAAAGCGGCGGCTGAAGGTATTGGCTACCAGGTTGATGCCAGCGGTGGTGCCTGCAGTGAAGATCACTTCATGCGGGTCGGCGGCATTGATATAGCCGGCAATGGTGATGCGGGCTTTTTCGTATGCGTTGGTAGCTACCTGGCTCAGGTGATGTACACCCCGGTGCACATTGCTGTTATATTCTTCGTAATAGCGGGCTTCCGCGTTTATTACGACCTGTGGTTTCTGCGTGGTAGCTCCGTTATCGAAGTATACCAGCGGCTTACCATGTACCTGTTGCTGCAGGATAGGAAAATCCTTTCTGATCTGCTTTACATCCAGGCCTTCGGTGACTATGTTAGCAATATGTTCCATCGTTAATTTAATTATTCATGATCTCCGCAATCTGCGTCTGCAGGAAATGTTGCAGGGCAGGCACCTTCACTGCATCTGTGATGTCGTGGGAGAAGGCGTTTACCATCAGTGCTTTCGCCGCATCTTCACCAATACCGCGTGAACGGAGGTAGAACATGGACTCTTCACTGAACTGACCGGCAGTAAAACCGTGGCTGCACTTTACATCATCGGCATAAATTTCCAGTTGTGGCTGGGAGTTGATGTCCGCTTTGGTACCGAGCAGGAGGTTGTTGTTCTGCTGGAAAGCATTTGTTTTCTGTGCTTCCTGGTGTACAAGGATCTTGCCGGTGAATACGCCGTTGGCGTTATCGAGCAATACGCCTTTGTACAGTTCGTTGCTGTTGCAATCCGGCATGATGTGATCCATAAAGGTATGGTTATCTACATGCTGGTGTTTGCTGGCAATATAGAGGCCGTTCAGGTTAGTTTCGGTATGACTGCCATTCAGCGCCACGCTCAGGTTGTTACGGGTGAACGGAGTACCGGGCAGGGTGAAATTAAAATGGTGATAACGGCTGTCTTTCTGTTGCTGTGCAGCGGTGGTATGTACTTCGCGGAAGCTTTCGGCGCCCTGCTGTACATTATAGTGCCACAGTTCTGCATTTTCCATTACCACGGTTTCCAGTACGCTGTTCGCAAATGCGGTGGTATTGGTTTCCGGGTGCACGGAAGTTTCGATAATGGTAGCGGCAGCGTTCCGGTTCAGTACCCACAGGTGGCGGGGCTGAATGAAGGCATGCGCTGTACAGGAGTAAACGTGTACTACATGTATGGGTTTATCGAGCACGGTGTTGGCTGCCAGTTCAATATACAGGCCGTCTGCGAAGAGGGCTGTATTCAGTTGCGCCAATGATTCGGCTGCCAGGTGCTGCTGTTCGTTGAAATAAGTAACGAAACCAGGCGCGGTGGTGTTGGCGCTCATAGCGCCAATGGTGATACCTTTACCTTGTGGCAGGGCAGATTGTTCCGCCTGCAGGTGACCGTTTACCAGCACAATGCGGTAGCAGTCCAGTTCAGGAATGGCCGTGCTGTTCACCACTTCTTCCGATACACAGGTAGCGGTAGTGAGCAGTTCATATGGAAATTCTTTCAGGTAGCGCTGAATATTTGTGTAGCGCCATGCTTCCGTTTTCAGCGTAGGAAGCCCTATCGTTGAAAAACGCTCCAGCGCTTTGCGGCGGATATCCTGCAGTGTATCTGCGGCGAGGGAGGGAACCTGTGCCGACAGTGCATTTACATCTTCAGTTAACGCCTGGTAAAATGGCAATATCATATCGCTTGTCATAATTCTTTTTATACAGATTCTTTCAAATGTAATTCCTCTTTCAGCCAGTCGTATCCTCTTTCTTCGAGTTCCAGTGCCAGTTCTTTGGTACCGGTTTTAATGATACGGCCATTGTATAATACGTGCACAAAGTCAGGTATGATATACTCCAGCAGGCGTTGATAGTGAGTGATCACCACGAAGGATTTTTCTGCATCGCGTAATTTGTTTACACCATTGGAAACGATACGGAGTGCATCGATATCCAGTCCGGAATCTGTTTCATCCAATATAGCCAGCTGAGGGTCGAGCATAGCGAGTTGGAAAATTTCGTTACGTTTCTTTTCGCCACCGCTGAATCCTTCGTTGAGGGAACGGTTCATCAGGTTGGAGTGGAAGTCAACCAGCTGTTGTTTTTCTTTGGTCAGCTTCAGGAACTCCCTGGCTTCGAGGGCGGGGAGACCTTTATACGCCCTGATTTCATTCAGCGCGGTTTTAAGGAAGTTGAGATTAGAAACACCTGGTATTTCGACAGGGTATTGAAAAGCGAGGAAAACACCTTCACGGGCGCGGTCTTCCGGAGCCATATCCAGCAGATTTTTGCCATTGAACCAAACTTCTCCTTCGGTAACCGTGTAGTTATCACGTCCCGCGAGAACAGAAGCCAGTGAGCTTTTGCCGGAACCGTTTGGTCCCATGATAGCATGCATTTCCCCTTTGTTTATTTCGAGATTAATGCCTTTCAGAATTTTTTTCCCTTCTACTTCTGCGTGCAGATTTTTAATCGTCAGCATGATTGTTTTATTTCGTTCTGTATGTATTAAGTTGGATAATGAATTATCCAACGCTTCCTTCAAGTGTGATAGATAATAATTTTTGTGCTTCTACTGCAAATTCCATTGGCAGCTGGTTCAGTACTTCCTTCACATAACCGTTTACGATGAGGGCTACTGCTTTTTCGCTGTCGATGCCACGTTGGTTCAGGTAGAAGATCTGGTCTTCCCCGATCTTCGAAGTGGTGGCTTCGTGTTCGATCATGGCAGTTTTGTTCCTTGACTCGATGTACGGGAAGGTGTGGGAACCGCATTGGTTACCGATCAGCAGGGAGTCGCACTGGGTGAAGTTACGTGCATTATCTGCCCGTGGCCCTACGGCTACCAGTCCGCGGTAGCTGTTATCACCCCTGCCGGCGGAAATACCTTTGGAAATGATACGGCTTTTGGTGCCTTTACCGATGTGGTGGATCTTGGTACCGGTATCAGCGATCTGTTTGTTACGGACTACCGCTACAGAGTAGAACTCTCCTTCGGAGTGATCGCCCTGCAGGATTACACTGGGATATTTCCAGGTAATAGCGGAGCCGGTTTCCACCTGTGTCCAGGAGATCTTGCTGGCGGCGCCTTTGCAGATACCTCTTTTGGTAACGAAGTTATAGATACCGCCTTTACCGTCTTTATCACCGGGATACCAGTTTTGTACGGTAGAATATTTTATTTCAGCCTGTTCCAGGGCTACCAGTTCCACTACTGCCGCGTGCAGCTGATTTTCATCACGCATAGGGGCGGTGCAGCCTTCGAGGTAGCTAACATAGCTGTTATCGTCTGCAATGATCAGGGTACGTTCAAACTGGCCGGTGTTCTGGGCATTGATACGGAAGTAGGTGCTCAGTTCCATCGGGCAGCGTACGCCTTTGGGAATGTAAACGAAGGAGCCATCGGAAAATACGGCGGCGTTGAGTGCAGCGAAGATGTTATCTGTATGAGGTACCACGCTGCCCAGGTATTTCTTTACCAGGTCCGGATGTTCCTGTACCGCTTCACCGAAAGAACAGAAGATCACGCCCATTTCTTTCAGTTTGCCTTTGAAAGTGGTAGCTACGGACACGCTGTCGAAAACGGCATCCACGGCTACGCCGGTAAGCGCTTTCTGTTCGTTGAGAGGAATGCCCAGTTTTTCGAAAGTAGCCAGCAGTTCCGGATCTACTTCATCCAGGCTGTTGAGCTGTTTTTTCTTACGTGGCGCTGCATAATAGGAAAGTGCCTGGAGGTCGAGTTCCGGCATTTCAAAATGCTGCCATTTGGGAAATTCCATTTTCTTAAATGCGGCAAATCCTTTCAGGCGCCATTCCAGCAGCCATTCAGGCTCATTCTTCTTCGCCGAAATAAAACGGATGATATCTTCATTCAGCCCCGGGGGAGCTATATCCATTTCAATATCGGTGCTAAAGCCAAACTCGTATTCCTTATTGGCTATATCATCAATTATTTCGTTACTGTTGATCATACAAGTTTAATATTTAAACCGCAAAGCTCTCGCCGCAGCTACACGTTCTGGTTGCATTTGGATTATTAAAGAAGAGGCCCTTTCCGTTAAGTCCGTCTGAATAGTCCAGCTCCGTACCATACAGGTAAAGGAGACTTTTCATTTGTACCACTACTTTTACGCCTTTATCTTCAAAAATCTGGTCGCCTTCTTCTTCGGTTGCTTCAAATTTCATCACGTATTCAAGACCTGAGCAACCTCCACCTTTTACGCCTACACGTACAAAAGTGCCCGGCGCATGATGTTCTTTTTCCATCAGCGCCTTTATATATTCTCCTGCTTTTTCTGAAACGGTTATCATACTCAGAATTGTTTTTATTAGCTATTTACCGGTTTCCCGGCCTTCCTTATCTTTTATCCTTCAATACCAGCTACTACATGCGATTTGGCCGCACACAGCAACTGTACCATCATATCCAGTTTATTTTTATAGAACTCAGTGATCCCGCGGGTAGCCGGGTCATACAGGTTGTCTTTCAAAATCGGCAGGGAATATGGTAAAACCCATGCCCTCAACGCTTTAGCCACTGCATCCATGGCATTTATACCCTGCATCGCCTGGGTGCCATCCGCCCAGGACAGCAAAGCTACAACCTTTCCTGTTAAATAAGGACGCTGGTTCTTGCTTGTCATTTCCAGCCAATCCAGGCAATTTTTCATGGCGCCTGTCATGCTGCCATGATATAATGGAGTCATCCAGATGTGCAGATCCGCCTTACAGAAGGCTTTACACATGGCATCTACTGCGGGTGGTTTCAGTCCTGCTTCCGCCTGGGAGAAAAATGGGATCTGGGTGTTACCAAGACTAAATATCTCCGGGGAAAATCCATTCTCTTTTAACCTTTCCGTCAGGTATGCCGCCAACTGGTTGGAAGTGGCATAAGGACGGTCATCTATTGCACCATTAAATATCAGGACGTTCATTAATATTTAACTTTTAGAGATTAAAATGATTATGAGATTAAATTTTGATGAAGGATCTCATAAACTCACCAAAACCCCAAAATCTTTTTTTAGCTTTCACAAAAATACCGATATTTGAGAATAAAACAAGTAAGAACTTGGAAAATTATCCAATCCGAACCAAGAATGCTGCCGACCGGTTTTTGACCTTGCTCAAGACCCGGGGGCCCCTGCCTGCAGCAGAATTGGCCAATGAATTGGGTATTACCGGAGAGGGCGCCCGTCTTCAACTGCTCAAACTGGCAGAAGAGGGACTGGTGCAGTCGGAAAGTGCTTCCAAAGGCGTAGGACGACCTGTTTTAATATGGAGCCTTACCCCCCTGGGTAATGCCCGCTTCCCGGATACCCATACCGAGCTCACCCTCCAGATCATACAAACTATTAAGAATGTATTAGGTAAGGAAGCGCTTGATAACGTGGTGAATGCCCGGGAGAAAAGCCAGCTCGAAAAATACAGCACCGCCCTCGAAGGGGTTAACGGCCTGGAAAACCGGCTCACTTCGTTTGCTGCCATCCGTTCCGGCGAAGGCTACCTGGCCGAGTGGAAAAAAGAAGGCGATACCTATTATTTTATAGAGAATCACTGTCCCATTTGCTGTGCTGCCACAGAATGTGACAATATATGTACGTCCGAAATGCGGACCTTCGTTAGCATACTCGGCGAAAAAATGAATGTATCCCGTATGGAGCATATCATCAACGGCGCCCGCCGTTGCGTGTATAAAATTG
>NZ_DATMTE010001124.1:0-3174 GCF_035564935.1 Chitinophaga sp.
GTCACCTTGCCGATAGCGGTGAAACAGAGCGCCCCTTTCCGGCCCAATAATCTCAGTTCATAATTCAGCATGGACGCTTCATTCTTCCCAAAATGTAAAACACGGGCCCAACACAGGGAGTGGTTGTCTTTATTATAATAAGGAGTAAAAGCCCAGTCCATGCCGGATATCGGCCCGGCCCCTTTTCCACTTCGCAAAATATTTTCATTCTTCAGCTCTTCTTTCATCTCCCCCAGTAACTTCATGTAATCAATTTTCCGGATCTCCGATTCCTCCATAAAGCCCGACGGATCAAAGGAAATCACAACACCGCGGAAGTCTTTATCCATAGGCCCCATCCTGTTGGGCAACAGCACGCCCAACGTATTCGGATTTTCGGGGTTACCCCACAGATGCTCCACGAGCACGCGGCTTTGCGCAGCATCGAGCAGCCGGTACCCTTCGGGTACTTTTAATATTGTACCCTGTCCCAACTCTTGTTCACCTGCTTTATAAGAAAAGGAAGCAGCCACCATTTCGGAAGAATCCAGCTTATCGTACCTGCTGAGACTATCCTCCCTGGATAATCCCATGGTTTCGAGGCTGACAGCTAAGCAACTGAATACAATCAAGCTGCAAAAGAACGTACGCATAACAGTAATTAAATAGCCCAAGGTTATTTACCAGCCTAACAAACAGGATAAACCGCTATAAAATATACAGATAATTATTGAGGCAATATTACAGATACATAATGCTGCTATAACTCTAACGAAAAATTAGTATTTAAATCAAAAAGTGTCAATAACACGTTAAATACATTTATGGCTGCTCCAGTTTGAGATCCTCGAGGATATGCGGAAGCTCGCTTTGCAACAGCTCAAAAAATTCCCGTTCCTCCTTACGGATATGCGCTTCCAGGCTACATGCCAGCGCATCCATCGCGGCATCCATATCAATGCTGTCCGTGAGGGTGCTATACATACGGGAAATAATCAGGTGTTCTTCCTGCAGCTCCCTGATCATGGCGTCAATTGCTGCGTGCTTACCGGCACACTTTTCAAAAAGGTATTCCTCCTTTTGAATATGTGGCACCATCAGTTCATGGAATACTTTTACGATATATTCAAACCTTGCCTGCGTTTCCAGTGGAAATCCTTCGTATGGCGCGGCATCTTTTTTCAAATAGCGGCATACAAAAAGGAGACGCTTGTGCTCGTGCGACAAGGGCACTAATGAAGTGTGACGTTGCATATACTAAATCAGGAAAGCTTATTTGCGGCAGTATTATTTTTACGATAGACGCCAATTAATATAATACCGGCAATAACCAGGAGCGTGGAAATAATTTCGGCCTGTGTGGGATGAAACCCAAAAATGTCATACCTGGTGTCTACCCTGATCTTCTCTATAAAAAACCGCTCCACTCCATTTAATATCAGGTAGATGCCAAAAATAACACCGGGTATCTTTACCCTTTTACGAATGGCCCAGAGGATTCCGAACAACACCAGGCAAACGATAATTTCATATAACGGTGTAGGATATACGGCAATTGGCAGCACTTTACAATACTGGCCATCACAGCCGGCCATCTGTACGCCTTCTTTAATAACATTGTGCGGGTAACCATAGGCAAATAACCAGTCCGGCAAAAATCCCAGGGCAGCCGGTTTCTCAAACGCAGCGTGGGGGATCTTCTCTACTGCTGCATATTGCTGCTGGAAAAAAGCGGCATTTTTCTGCACCATATCCTGGAATGTGGCAGGCGCCATTTTCACGGCATGGCCTGTACCGGCATCTACAGCATAGGCGCTGTTGTAAATTCCCCAATCACCGTCACCGGCAAAATGACAACCCATTCTTCCTATGGCATAAGCCAGCATCAGCGCAGGCGCTGCACTGTCGATCAGCGCACGGATATTAAATTGCTTTTTACGGGCATAGCTAATGATCACGATGGCGGCCACTATCAGGCCACCGTAGAAGGTAAGGCCGCTGAAAGAAAGTAAAGCGCCGATGGGATCCTGTACAAAATCGCCCCAGTTTTCGAGGTTATGGAATATTTTAGCGCCGAGTAACCCTGCGATGGCTGCCATTACAATAATGTCCGGCACGCGGTGGTGCGGCATTACCAGCACAGTTTCTTCTTTAGGTTTCGGAAGTGCCTCTTTCTTTTTTGTATAGTATTTGTATCCCGCCATGGCTGCTGCCACAAGAATACCGGCAACAAAGCTGCCCTGGCCGGAGAATACAAACGACTGTAAATCCTGGGAAACAGTGTCCCATTGAAAAAAGATCCCGAGGATCTTGTATCCTATTATGAATCCTACTACTGCGTTTCCGATCAGCTCCCCCTGCGACGCAGGAAGCCCGGTAACCACTTTTTCGGGAATACCTTTCAGCAATCCGAGGGCTTCATAGCGTTTGAGTTCACGCGTTAAAATATAGGCGCCGGCCAGGAAGGCGATCGCAACAAAAAAACCAAATGTCTGGAAAATCTTTAAAAACGGGATCTCTACGCCAAGCAACTCTCTGAACGCGTAATATAGATTAGGATACATAGCCGAAAAAAAATTGGTGATCTGAATCTTCCTATGAACAAAGCCGAATTTAATCAAAAGGAAAATCAAACCACCAAAGTACGATGCAATTTCGAATTTCTAAATTGGAATTTAGAAATGTGAATATTTAGCAATACTGTTCAAAAGCGTCAGCCAGGTTTGCAGCAATCATTTGTGCAGAACGGCCTTCAATCATATGGCGCTCGATAAAATGCACCAGTTCACCATTTTTAAACAGGGCTATCGCCGGAGAAGAAGGAGGATAAGGCATCAGGTGACTACGGATCTGTTTTACCGCTTCACCGTCAAAACCTGCAAAGCTGGTAGTCAGCCTGTCCGGTTTCTTTTCGCTGTGCGCCACTGCCAGCAATACACCCGGGCGGGCTGTACCTGCAGAACAACCACATACAGAGTTGATCATTACAAGTGTAGTACCTTCTTTCTGCAATGTGCTGTCAACACTTTCCGGTGTCAGCAATTCTTCAAAGCCATTATCTGTTAATTCTGCCTTCATTGGCATTACAAGTTCCGCTGGATACATATAATTAGAGTTTTTTCTGTTTGTATTTTTTACAAAGTTAGTCATATGTACCCAAAAAGTAAAAAAATGGATATTGAAATAGACTTTTTG
>NZ_DATMTE010001125.1:0-2311 GCF_035564935.1 Chitinophaga sp.
ATTACAGCCGGAAAAATTTAGCCGGCAGCATCAGGAAATAGACCAGCTCAACAAACAACTTGGTTTTAACTTTATAAAGAAAGGAGTTGAAGCAGATATACTGGAAGATGGCAGCTTAAGCCTTACAAATGAGCAACTGGCTCAATTCGAATGGGTGATTGCTTCTATCCATAGCCGCTTCTCCCACGACAATACCTCCCGGATTATAAAAGCCTGCCAAAACCCTTATGTACATTGCATAGGACATCCCACCGGCCGGCTGATTGGTAAACGGAACCCTTCCCCTGTTAACTGGAATGAGGTTTTTGAAGAAGCTGCCGCTACAGGTACAGCAATGGAAATAAATGCACGCCCTAACCGGCTGGACCTTCATGATGAATTGGTAAAAGCCGCCATAAAAAAAGGCGTAAAACTGGTGATTGATACGGATGCACATACATTGCCGCACTTTGATTTTATGCAACTGGGAGTTTGGGTGGCAAGAAGAGCGGCCTGCAACAAACATAATATCCTGAATACAGGAAACTGGGAAGCAATTGAACAATTTAAAAAGAATAAACTAAAGCTCCTGAAAAAGAGCTAATACTTTTTATAAACGTCTTCATAAAACCTGACTTTCCCTGCAGGATCTGCCCATGCCACATTGTATACCACAAAAACCAGTACAGTTGATCTAATGGGTATCACCACCGGCTTTTGATCCGACCGCGGCCCTTCCTTAATGAGGGTGTCCAGCATTGCGGCACTGGCATTATCCAATAACAAACGTGACAGCATAACTGCGTCTTCCACCCTGATACAACCGTGGCTGAAAAACCGTTGTTTCAGCATAAACAGGCTTTTACCTGGCGTATCGTGGAGATATACGGTAAAGGGACTATAGAAATTCAATTTTATAATGCCCAGGGAGTTATCACAGCCCGTGTTCTGACGGATTACATAAGGAAAATTATTTGTACTGAGAGATTGCCAGTTGATACCCGCGGGATCTGTTATCCTGCCTTTCCGGTCAAGCACTTCAAACTGGTTGTCGTCCAGGTAATGCCTGTCCCGTTTTATATGGGGAAGCAATTCCCTGGTGGCTATCCTGTAAGGCACCATCCAATAGGGATATAACACTACTTCCGTAATGCGGCTTGCCAGGGTCGGTGTAGGTGTGCTTTTCTTGCCGGTAATAACCCTGGAATATAATACCGGCTTATTATCCACAAATAATTCCAGGTCTGTGGAAGGAACATTTACTACTATCATGGTATGGGGCTGATAAGCATTCAACCAGCGAACCTGGTTCAACCCATCTTTTAATTCCCTCTGCCGCACTGTAAATGAGATGTTCAATTCATGTAGGAAGCCGCTGCGCAGCACGCCGTCGTTCAATACGTTAAACATTTCCTGTGCCCTTATAATGCCGTCTCTCAACCCTCCGGCAGCTGTACTGTCGGCTATCCCCAGCTGCTGTAACCTTTTCATCAATGCCGCATTGGTGGTATCCGCCTTTAATGATATTACCGGCGTTTCTGTAAAACCGGTATCGGTGAGTGCATCATAAAAACAGGCGAAAGCCTGTTTAAGCTTCGCGTACGCGGTATCTGCCGGCTCTATCCGTTGAAGAAACAGCTCAAAGCTGTCGGACTGCAGGCTGGCTGCAAGCAAGCCGGGCATCGCGGAATACCTGTCTGTAAGTGTGCCTAATCCATTATATCTTACCAACACGTTATTTACAGGGCCATAGGCAACATCACAAAAGAAATGGAGAGCTTTCATTGTTATTTGCCGGTCGGCCGCTATCATTGCGCTTGAAGGAAAAGTATCCGGGAAATCCGTCGCTATTGCGTATATAAATTGCGCCTGATAATCCCGCTCCTCTAATCCCAGGTATGGGGCCTGCCTGAAAAAACCGGCCAGCACCTGCAAATTATTCTTCTTACCGGGTGTCAGCCACACTATGTCCTGCTGCATTTTGCTGTAAAAAACATTAACAGCGGCTGAATCACCAGGCGAATCCACACCGCGGGCAGTTGTAGAAAGGGAAAGCAACTGCAGGATTACCAGGGGAATAAAGAGCTTCATCATACACTTACCCCGCTCAACTGCCTTACCGCATTAACAATCGGACCCAGGTGTTCCTTTTTTACATCATTGTAATCTTCCATAGATATATCTTCCGCTTCAGCCCCTCCCAATTTGGCTCCCATGGTCAGTAACAGTTTATCCATCCATGAGAGCTTATTGAATTCAAGTTTTCCCGGCAGGAAAAACCGCTGGCATCTGTTTATTAAGGGTTCCGATATATTTGCTGTAAGATAGCCCT
>NZ_DATMTE010001126.1:0-2407 GCF_035564935.1 Chitinophaga sp.
TCCCCTTCTTTCTTTGACCGTTATGCCTACGCTATTAAAGCGGTTATCATTTTTGTGCTGATGATGGTACTGCTCATCCCGGCCACATTAATTCAGAACATCATCTGGGAGCGCCGCGACCGGCAAAAGGAGGCTACCCAGGAAATCAGCAGCCGCTGGGGTGGCGAGCAGAATATTACCGGACCGGTGCTGGCCATTCCGTATAAGGGAAAAAGCACCTATGTGTATCTTCTGCCGGAAAACCTGAAAATCAACGGGGAGTTACTGCCGGAAAAACTGCACCGCGGTATTTTTAATGTAGCGGTGTACAACGCCAGGCTGCAGCTCAGCGGCGCGTTTAACGGCAATGAGTTGTTAACCCTCAACCTCCCTCCTTCCGTCCTGGATTGGGAACACGCGTCGCTGCTCATTGGCATCAGCGATCTGCACGGCATTGGCAACCAGGTACAAATGATGTGGAATGGTAAAAATCATGTGTTTAATCCCGGCCTGGTGAGCAACGACCTGTTTGACAGTGGTATTCAAACGCCGGTATCCATTACTCCGGGCGATACCGGCGCCCTGGGTGGCAACTTCTCCCTGGAGCTGGGCATAAAAGGCTCCGGCCGGATCAGTTTTTCTCCCATTGGTAAAACCACTACCGTAGGCATTAATTCCAGCTGGACCGACCCCGGCTTTGACGAGGCTTTCCCACCTAAAACCCGCAGGGTGGACGATAAAGGCTTTGCTGCCACCTGGCAGATACAGCACCTGAACCGCAACTATCCCCAAAGCTGGGAAGGCAAGAAATTCAATATTCATTCCGCCGATTTCGGTATCAGGTTATTTATGCCGGCAGAAAGCTACCAGATGTCTATGCGCGCAGTAAAGTATGCCATTATGATCATTGGGTTAACCTTTTTTGTTTTCTATTTTATTGAGTTATCACAGCGCCGCGCCCTTCATCCATTGCAGTATGCCCTTATCGGGTTAGCGCTTGTTATTTTTTATACCCTGCTCATCTCTATTTCAGAACAAATTAACTTTACTATGGCTTACCTGATTGCCAGTGTGCTCACAATAGGTCTGATTATTGCATATACGGCTGCTGCCTTTAAAAGCATTCGTATTGCAGCAGGCATCGGGGCTACACTTACTATTCTTTATGGATTCATTTATGTGATTATCAGTGCAGAAGATCAGGCGTTGCTGATGGGAAGCTTAGGACTCTTTATCATCCTTGCCCTGATCATGTACTTCAGCACCACTATCAAGTGGGATAAGTTAGGGCAGAAAAACACCAATATCCAATAAAAACTAACATGGGAAATTCATATATCAGCAAACGGTTGGCCAGCTTTGGATACGCATTTAATGGTATTGCCGCTTTTCTGCGCAGCGAACCGCATGCACGTATTCATGCCCTTGCTACCATAGTGGTGGTGGCAGCCGGTTGCTGGTATAAAATAGCAACGCCGGAATGGATCTGGATCATCCTCGCCATTACACTGGTGTGGATCACAGAAATGATAAATACAGTAATAGAAAAAATAATGGATCACCTTTCGCCGCAATTGCATCCCAAAGTGAAATTCATTAAGGATGTAGCTGCCGGCGCAGTACTGGTAGCAGCTATAGGAGCCGCTATTATAGGGGCTGTCGTGTTTATTCCATATATCTTTTAATTATCTAAAAGTAACCATATGCAATTGAAGAGAACCATCCGTTTATTACAACACCGTATAGGCCGGTCGCGGCACCAATACTCCCTGTATACTTCTGTGCTGTTCAGTATGGCGTTGCTGTTTTTCCGTGTAATGCATACCGGCAGCTATTTGCGGGTATCGCTGATCTGGAACCTTTTTCTTGCCTTTATTCCTTTTGCTATCACCGGCTGGATGGAGAAGCATCCCGAACAGATAAAGAACCGGTATAACTGGTACGGCTGCTTCATTGTTTGGTTGCTGTTTATTCCTAACGCTCCCTACATACTCACGGATCTGTTCCACCTGTTTGATGGAGGTGTGCCGCTATGGTTTGATCTGTTTGTTATTTTTTCCTTTGCCTGGAATGGTATGATGTTCGGATACATGTCTATCCGCAGCATGGAAAAAATGTGGAGTAACCGTCATAGCCGCTGGCCCGCATGGCTGTTTACTTTCCCGGTAATGTTCCTCTGCGGCATGGGTGTATATATAGGCAGGTATTTACGTTATAACAGCTGGGATATTGTGAAAGATCCGCTCACCCTGCTGGGCGATATGAGGGATATTTTCCTGCATCCCGTAGAAAACCGGCATGCCTGGGCTTTCACTATTTGTATGGGAATATTCCTGAGCTTAATGTACCCGCTGGTGAAGAAGCAGCATGCGTAGTTAGCGCCTTCAGCGCTTTTAAATTGTCTTGGAACGCTGATTACGCTGATTTT
>NZ_DATMTE010001127.1:0-1590 GCF_035564935.1 Chitinophaga sp.
GTAAAATTGACTTTCAAGATTTGGCAATGGATTACGAAATCAAAACACAGGGTAAGTTTAATTTTATAGAAGAAGGAGAAGGAGAACCACTGGTATTATTGCATGGACTTTTTGGTGCTTTGAGCAATTTCTCGCACATGATCGAATACTTCCGGCAATATAACAAGGTTGTGATCCCGATGTTACCCCTGTATGATTTAAACATCCTGGAAACATCGGTAGGCGGCCTGGCCAAATACGTACATAAGTTTATTGAAGCCAGGGGGTATAGAAATGTACACCTGCTGGGCAATTCACTTGGAGGTCACGTGGCCCTTGTATACCTGTTGAAACATCCCGAAGCACCCGTAAAATCCCTGATCCTTACCGGCAGCTCAGGCCTGTTCGAAAACGGAATGGGCGAAACCTATCCTAAACGCGGCGACTATGAGTACATCCGCAAAAAAGCAGAACTTACTTTCTATGATCCGAAAATAGCTACCAAAGAACTGGTAGACGAAATGTTTGAGATAGTGAACAACCGCCTGAAAGTGATCAAGATCATCACACTGGCAAAATCAGCCATCCGCCACAATCTTGGAGATGAACTGAAAGATATCCAGCAACCCACCTTACTGATATGGGGCCAGAATGATACGGTTACACCTCCTATGGTTGGCGAAGAATTTAAAAAACTGATACCTAATTCTGAACTGCAGTTTATTGATAAATGCGGACACGCTCCTATGATGGAAGTACCCGAAGAATTTAATAAAATCCTGCACGCTTTCCTGGAGAAACTAAAGCTTCAACCTGCCAGTTAAACCGGCGCTCTCAAGGCAGCTCTGCAACTGTACTCACAGGTGCAGTGACTTCGCGTACATGTAATTTCTTTTTCTATTGGCATATTCTTTACTATTATTGTATCAGAATACGCTAACATGATCGCCAGAGAACTCATATCTTCAGTACCTGTTCTGCATCCATCGGATTCAGGAACAAAGGCACTGCGCCTGATGAACGAATACCATCTGACGCAACTGCCAATGGTAGTAGATAGCAAATACCTGGCCCTGGTGGAGGAAGATGATATCATGGATCTCGAAGATCCGGATGTACCCCTGGAATCTATGGAGTACAGCAGTACCCGCCCGGCTGTCATGGAATACGCTCATCTCTTTGAAGCACTCAAACTTTTTTACGATTTCAGATTGTCGGCCCTCCCGGTGGTAAACAAGGAAAATGAATACCTCGGTATCATTACCAAAGACAACCTCCTGGCAGCTTTGGCAAGATATAACGGGGTGAAGGAACCCGGCGGTATCGTGGCTTTTGAAGTGGACCCGCGCGATTACGCCCTCAGCGAAATTGCACGCATTGCCGAATCAAACGATGTTACGCTCCTCAGTGTAAACACCATCACCAATCCTGTTACCGGTAAGCTGGAAGTAGTACTTAAAACAAACCGGCAGGAACTGCAGGGCCTTGTAGCTACTTTCGAACGCTTCAATTACGTTATCAAATACATCTTCGCCGAAGAACAGGAAGAAGAAGCGCTGAAGAAAAACTACGACCTGCTGATGAACTACATCGGCATGTAACGCGGATTTT
>NZ_DATMTE010001128.1:0-8107 GCF_035564935.1 Chitinophaga sp.
AATATTTAAACAGGAAAAAACTAAAAGTGCCAAAGGATATATCAGTGCTGAGCTTCGACGAATCGGATGCATTTGAATTGTTCTATACACCCATCACTCACTCCAGGCAACCCCTGGAAGAGATGGGTAAACTGGCGGTAAACACGTTATTGGAGCTGATAAATCACAATAAAATAAACAAACAAATAAGCCTGGAAGCCGATCTGATCATCGGAAAATCATGTAAAGAAAACTAACTTTTTTTTACTTAAATACTTTAAACGTTTAAAGCAATGAGGAATTGCTGAAGGGCTTTTTATGTCGCTATGCTTTAAACGTTTAAAGCAGAAATACAATACAGCCAAAAATTATAAATCCAACGTTATGAAACTGATTCTAGTCATCTTCCCTATGTTTTTCTGCCTGGCAGCTTTTGCCCAGCAGAAAACCGTCACTGGTACTGTTACCAGCAAAGACCTTCAAAGCCCGCTACCGGGCGTAACTGTCAAATCGAATAAACAGGTCGTCACCACCGGTGCAAACGGAGAGTTCACCATTACGGCCGGCATTAACGAGTCCATCACGTTTTCGTATATCGGCATGAAAGCGCTGACAGTACTCGTCACCCGGTCACAGGAACCGCTTTCGGTTACCATGGAATATGAAACCGGTAACCTCAACGAAATTGTAGTAACCGGTTACCAGGCACAGAAAAAAGCAGACCTCACCGGCGCGGTGTCTGTAGTGAAAACAGCCGAAATAAAGGATATACCCCTGGGCAATCCTGTAAAAGCCCTGCAGGGAAGAATCCCCGGCGTTTACATCACTACCGACGGCTCCCCGGCCAGCGGCGCCACCGTGCGCATCAGGGGCATCGGTACGCTGGGAAATAACAACCCCCTCTATGTAATAGACGGTATACCAACGGAAAGAGGGCTGAACGAAATTAACCAGGCCGACATCGAATCCATGCAGGTGCTTAAAGACGCCTCCGCAGCCACCATCTATGGCTCCCGCGCAGCAAACGGCGTCATCATCATCACCACCAAAAAAGGGAAAAACGGCATCAGCAAAATAGATTTTAACTCGTCAGTATCTACACAAAATTACCGCTCCAAGATCCAGGTGCTGAACACGGATGAAAGAGGAAGAGCCGTTTGGCAGGCGGCTATCAATGATGGTAAAGATCCCAACACCGCCAGCCAGATCTATAAATTTGAAACCGGCGACCCAAACGGTACGCCGGTGCTGAATAAAGTGATCCTCCCGGAATACCTGGACGCCGCGAAAACAATGCGCCCCGCCGACACAAAATGGTTTGATGAAATCTCACAAACATCTCTGATAAAAAATAATGACATCACTATCTCAAACGGCGGCGAAAAAGGAAGCTCACTTTTTTCAGTAAGCTACTATGATAACACCGGCATCATTCGCGGGTCATCCCTGAAACGCCTTACTACACGCGCAAACACGGAATATCGTATGTTCAATAATAAACTGGTGATCGGTGAAAACCTTTCCTTTACACATACCGTTGGCACCGCCGTTCCCGCGGAAGATATTGTTGGTCTTTCACTACAGGCGCAGCCCATTGTACCGGTGCACACTATAGACGGCGGCTGGGGCGGACCCGCACCCGGAATGACCGACCGCCATAATCCCGTGCGGCTTATTGAAGATAACCGCCAGAACAAATCTCACTTCTACCGCCTGTTCGGAAACGCATACGCCAGCCTCGAAGTGATTCCCGGCCTTGTATTGAAAAGCAGTATCGGCGTGGATTATAGCGGCAACTACGCCCGCACGCTCCGTAAGTCCTACGTATCCGGATTTCTTACGGATCCCTCCAACCAGGTAAATACCTCGCAGGATTACAGCGGCAACTGGGTTTGGCAAAACACATTGAACTATAATAAAAAGATAGGCGCCAGCGCATTTGAAGTATTACTCGGCTCTGAACTGATCCAGTTTATGTCGCAGAACTTCTTCGGATCAAGACAGGGATACGCCCTCGAAAATATTGACTATGCCTACCTCGATGCCGGCTCCTCCAAGAAGGACAACGGCGGGTCAGGAAGCGCTAACTCCCTGCTGTCTTTTTTTGGTAAGGTCAATTATGCTTATAAAGACCGCTATCTTGCTTCTGGTACCATCCGGAGAGACGGATCTTCCAGGTTCGGCGCCGATAACAGGTACGGCTATTTCCCCGCTTTTTCACTGGGATGGAGAATGAGTGAAGAGAATTTTATCAAAGACAATATCTCTTTTATATCGGATCTTAAATTAAGATACGGCTGGGGAAAAACCGGCAACCAGGCCATTGCCAACAACGCTATTTATGACCTGTATTCGGCTAACTACGGCACAGATCCTACCTGGGACAGGGACCAGGGCAGCGCCTATGATATCAACGGCGGCAATAGCGGTCAATTGCCCTCCGGCTTTACCAAAACACAACGCGGCAACAGCACCCTGAAATGGGAATCTACCATGCAATCCAACTTTGGGATCGACTTTGGATTCCTGCAGCAAAAGATTTCAGGATCGGTGGATTATTTTATCAAGAACACCTCCGATATATTACTCACACCACCCAGCCTGGCTGTTATCGGCGAAGGCGGCGATCCCACCGTTAACGGCGCTTCTATGAGTAACAAAGGCTTTGAAGCCATCGTTAACTATGATGGCAAAATAGGGAAGGAGCTTACCTTCTCCATCTCTGCAAACGTGGCTACTTATCGAAACAAAATAACAAAGCTCCCCGAAAATTCACTCACCGCTTATCCCGGTAACGGCAACGATAAGATCATCATTGGCAGATCGGTAAGCAGCTACTTCGGTTATGTGACCGATGGTATCTTCCAGAACCAGGCGGAAGTAGATCACCATGCAGAACAGACGGGTAAAGGCGTTGGCCGCATCCGTTATAAAGATCTTAATAACGATGGTATCATCAACGGCGCCGACCGCGACTACATCGGCATCGCCGATCCGGATTTTACTTATGGACTCAATATCAGCGCCGCATACAAAAACTTCGACCTAAGCATCTTCTTCCAGGGTGTACAGGGGGTAATGGTGAACAACAGCAGCAAGATCTATACGGACTTCTCTTCGCTGTGGCCAGGCACCAACTGGGGGAAAAGAACCATGGATGCATGGACGCCGCAAAATACCGGCAGCAGCATCCCCGCACTCACGCTGGTAGACACGAACGATGAAGGCCGTTTTTCTACCTATTATCTCGAACCCGGATCTTATCTGCGTTTGAGAAATATTCAGATAGGATACAACCTCACCAGCCTGGCTAATAAGATCAGTATTAAAAGGGCGAGGTTCTTCCTGCAGGGCAGTAACCTTATTACGCTGAAAAGCAGTAAGTACACAGGTCCCGATCCGGAAGCGCCCAACAGCACTTTCCCTATTCCTGCCATTTATACCGCAGGATTAAATATCACTTTATAAGATCTTAAAAAGCAGGAAAATGAAACACTTCAATTATATCATCATTGCTTTATTAGCGCTATGCGCATCATGCTCCAAAACACTGGACAAAACACCGCAGGGCGTCATCTCCGGCGACGACCTGAACACACCGGAAAACGTAGATAAAATGGTGATCGCCGCATACGCCGGCCTGGGTAACGATAATATACACACGTCTTTTTCACTATGGCCCTGGGGCAGCATGCGCAGCGGCGATGCCTATAAAGGAGGCGACAGCCCCGGCGATAATACCGATTGGCACAACTACGAGATCTTCTCGGGCAACAGGCCGGAAATAGGCAATACCGACCAGATGTGGTACTACCTCTATATCGGCGTATCGCGCGCCAACGACGCACTGAGAAGGATCAATCAACTGAGCGACAGCAGCTACCCGCAAAAGAAAGTACGACAGGCGGAAACACGTTTTATCAGGGGCCATTTCTACTTCCTGTTAAAGCTGCTCTATAAATACGTTCCTTACATTGATGAAACCATACCGGAAAATAAGTATGGCGAAATATCAAACAAGGCATTATCCAACGATGAACTCTGGAATAAGATCGCAGATGACTTCAGGTTCGGCGTAGAAAATCTCCCCGCCAAACAACCCGAAAAGGGAAGGGTAAATAAACCCGGCGCTGCAGCTTACCTCGCAAAAACCCTGTTGTACCAGGCGTATACACAGGACGAGAATAATAATGTGGTTTCCGTGAACCAGCAAAAGCTGCAGGAGGTGATCGCACTGTGCGACCAGGTAACGGCATCAGGCTTGTACCAGCTAAGCCCCGACTTTGCAAATAACTTCCTGGCACAATTCGATAATGGCGTTGAATCAGTATTTGCTGTGCAATATTCAAAAGATGACGGTACACCCAAGGGCCGCCTGAATATGGGCGTGGCGCTGAATTATCCTATGAACAAGGAGTTTGGCTGCTGCGGGTTTCATCTTCCCAGCCAGAACCTGGTCAACTCCTTTAAAACAAACAACAACGGCTTACCGATGTTTGATACCTTCAATAAGCAGAATGCGGATTTTACTAATAATACCTTTGATCCGCGACTGGATCATACTGTGGCTATACCAGGTCATCCCTATAAATACAGCACCAGTTTTGTTTATGAAAGAACATGGGCAAGGGCGCCGCAGATCTACGGCGATTTCTCTTCCCTGAAAGAAACCGTGGCGCCGGATGATCCTTCTTTCCAGAAGATACCGCCGTTCATGTCCAGCTCCAAAAACTTTGAAGTGATCCGCTACGCGGATGTTGTACTCTGGAAAGCAGAAGCCCTGATCCAGTTGAACCGCTTCAATGAAGCCCTGCCGCTTATTAATGCCATCAGGCAAAGAGCCATGGCGAGCACCGCAAAATTGAAGTATCCCAACGGCGCCTATTTTTCAAACTATAAAATGGATATTTATAAACCGGGCGTAAACTGTAACTGGACCAAAGACTTTGCCTGGCAGGCGCTCATATGGGAACGGCGACTGGAATTTGCCATGGAAGGCAACCGTTTTTTCGATTTGGTGAGATGGGGTATAGCGGCAGAATATTTAAATAAGTATTTTCAGGAAGAATCATCCAGGCGGGCTTACCTGAAAGACGCGCATTTTCAGAAAAACAGGGACGAATACCTGCCGGTTCCTTTGGCGCAGCTGAATTATAGTCGCGGTGTATACACGCAAAATGTTGGATGGAAATAAATCAAATCACTAAAACAAACTAAATGAAAGTGACAAAGATCAGACCGAATGTATTAATGATCTCTATTGTTGCCGCCACCGGTGGATTGTTGTTTGGCTTTGATACCGGCGTAATCTCCGGTGCTTTACCTTTCCTGAAGCAATACTGGAAACTGAACGATGCCAGCATTGAATGGATTACTACTACGGTATTGTTAGGCGCCGTTATAGGGGCTGTTGGCAGTGGCCGGCTTTCTGACATCATTGGCCGTAAACAGATGATCATTATCAATGCTGTTATTTTTGCGGTGGGCGCTATCGGTTGCGCTTTTGCGCCTGATCCCACGGTACTGATCCTGATGCGGATCCTTATCGGTATCGCCATTGGTATTACTTCCTACGTGGTGCCTATGTACATCGCGGAAATTTCACCCACCCGTATCAGGGGGGCACTGGTAACATTAAACCAGCTGATGATCACTATCGGTATCCTGGTGTCTTATATCACCGACTATGCACTGTCCGACGATAACAACAACGAGTCCTGGAGATGGATGTTCCTCGTAGGTTTGGCGCCCGCGCTGGTATTGCTTATTGGCATGTTCTTTTTACCGGAAACGCCCCGCTGGCTTATCAGCAAACACCACCTGGACGAAGGCATAAAAGTACTGCGCAAAGTAGAGGATCCCGACATGATAGATCAGACGCTGGCTAATATCAAAAATGAAGTGAAACAGGAAACCGAGAATAAAACCAGTGTAATCGAAATATTCAAACCCTGGTTGCGTGCGCCTCTGATCATTACGGTAGGCATTTTTTTCTTCCAGCAGTTTTCCGGCGTGAATACCATCATCTATTATTCTCCCATAATTTTTAAAATGGCAGGTATTGTAAGTAACACACAATCCATTATCCCGGCTATTATCATTGGGGGGATGAATGTGCTGGCCTGCCTGTTGTCTGTTTTTTTGTTAGATAGAACAGGGAGAAGAAAGTTATACATGATAGGTATCTGGGGCATGATCCCTTCGCTTGCTTTACTGGGTATATGCTTTCATTTTAAAGAAGCGCTGGGCGCCAGTTTGCCGGTATTTGCCGTGTTAAGCATTGTTTGCTACATCGTGTTTATTGCTATCAGTCTTGCCCCGTTAGGATGGTTGCTGATCTCTGAAATATTCCCGCTCAATGTAAGGGGAGTGGGCATGAGCATCGGTTCCTTATCGCACTGGGCTTTCAATGCGGTGATTGCGTTTACCTTTTTAAAGCTGGTTAATTCGCTGGGCATCGATGTTACCTTCTGGTGCTATGCCGTAATTTGTTTGATCGGCGCTGTTTGGGGATACTACTATATACCGGAAACCAAAGGGAAATCGCTGGAAGATATTGAAAGCTTCTGGCGCAAAGGAAATAATCCCCGGAAACTTTAATCTAAAAGAAAATAATTGATCCATGAAGAAAATAATATTCATCAGCCTGTTGTTCGCTGTGTATTCCGTGTCGTATGCCCAGTTAGGCGTTCGGTACGATCCGTCTGTACAGATCACTAAGAACCTGCAATACTTTAAACCCAAAGGCAACCTGTTTGTGGGCGACTGTATCCCGTTTGCCCGGAATGGTACTTACTATTATTATTGGTTGCTGGATTCTGCACATCATAAAAGTCTTAATGGCCTCGGCGGCCACCAGTGGGCATTGAGCACTACTACCGATCTTATTAACTGGAAACAATACCCCGTGGTGCTGGGCATTGACGAGGAATGGGAGAAATCGATCTGTACCGGCTCCGTTGTTTTTCATAACAATAAATACTATGCTTTTTACGCTACCCGTTTAGTTAACAGCGAAGGCAAGGTGAATGAACAGCTGAGCTATGCTATCAGTAATGATGGTGTTCATTTTGAGAAACAAAAGCCCAATCCTTTTTATACTTCCGCACCCGGTTACAGTAAAAGGGATTTTCGTGATCCGAAGGTTTTTGTAGATGAAAGAACGGGGGAGTTCCACCTGTTTGTATCCAGCTGGCAGGAAAATCCCGTGATGAGAAATGCCGGTGGGTGCCTGGTGCATCTCACTTCAAAGGATCTGAAGAACTGGAAAGTACTGGACCCTATCTTAACGGGGCAGCCCTCCGTACCTGAATGCCCGGATTACTTTTTCTGGAAAGGCTGGTACTATTTAGTGTACAGTGATAACAGCGATACTTATTACGTTAAATCAAGAAAACCTTATGGCCCCTGGGAAGAACCGCGGCACCAGGCGTTGAACGAATCGTGGGCCAATGTGGTGAAAACGGCGGAGTTTAAAAATGACCGGCGCATTGCAGCTGCCTGGATTCCTTCAAGACACAACAATAAAGACAATGAAGGTGAAAGATTTGGTGGCAATTCTATTTTCAGGGAAGTGTTGCAGGAAGCCGATGGTACACTGGCAACAAAATTTCCTGCGGAGATGATTCCTGCTGCCGGTTCGCCTTTATCATTAAAGATAACTAACGGCGTTAACAGTACTGCTAATGGCAACAATTTGCAGATCAGCGCACCGGGCGGCGTGGGCAGCGCCTACGTGGAAAACATTCCTTTGGATGCCCGCGTAACCCTCGAAATTGAACCGCAGGGCCCCACGGAGGAATATGGTTTGTACCTGCGCTCCGACGAAAAAGCAGCTAATGGGTACCGGCTTAATTTTTCCGCAAATAATCGCATAGTAAGCCTGGGAAATACTGATATCAAGGCAGTGGATGGTCTTGATAAAACAATTAAAGTAGATATCATCTTAACCAACGATATCATCGATGTATGTATTGATAACCGCCGTTGTATTGTAAACCGTACCCCAGAGCAAAAAGGCGGTTACTTATGGTTTTATGCCAAACATGGAAATGTGAAGTTTAAATCCATAAAAATCAGCCCGCTTGTAAAGAATAATTAAAACAGAGAGATATGTTATTAGGATTTG
>NZ_DATMTE010001129.1:0-1517 GCF_035564935.1 Chitinophaga sp.
ATGAATATTTCGACGTTCCCAAAACGTTGTATACTAAGCTGATCAACTCTGATACACCGGGACGGTTTTGCCGCAGGCATATTTACCATGAGTTTGTGTATCGTAAAGTGAGCAAGGCTGTGGAAGTATAAGGTTTAATAAAAGAACTGCTCCATCACAATCTTTCCGTCTTTCACTTCATACAACATGATCTGATCAATTTTCACTCTTCCGAAGCCTTCCACGGTAAGATCCGTGCCACGGCCTACGGAAAAGTGATTGCCGCCCACCACGGACGGAGTGGTGTAAAGGTGATGCACTTCCGTGATCCTTTTCACAAAGTCTTCTCCCTTTTTGCGGACGGCTGCCCTGCCTTCCGCATAGCCGAAATAGGGAGAGTGTGAAGGATCTATGCTTTTTACGTTATCGGCAAAAAGCTCATCCTGGATTTCAAACCACTTTTCCTGCCGGGCGAGCTCGTCGAACCGGGCAGCTACTTCCTGTGTTGTTAGTGTTGCCATAATAGGTTATTTTATTTTTTTGGATGTTTGTTATTCAACAGCATTTCCAGCGTTTTCAATTTCGATGCCCAGAATTTATCGAAGTGGGAGATCCACTCCTGCAATTCTTTAAACCCGTCCTGTTTTAGCGTGCAATAGCGTTCCCGGCCAATGTCGCGGATGGAGATGAAACCGGCGGAATGCAGTATTTTAATATGTTTTGATACCGCGGGACGGCTCATGTCAAAATTTTCTGCAAGGCTGTTGATCGTCAGGCTGTCTTTCGAAAGCAGCCCTAACATTTTTCTCCTGCTTGGGTCGGCAATTACCTGGAATACATCAAGTATGGGTTGAGTCATGATTTGCAGCGTTTATACGGTCAGCCATTTTATGCAGATTGGCGATCCAGCCATCGGTCATTCCGGTGTAGATAGCAAGGTTTTCCGGCATGGAGAACCCGCTGTGTTCCAGGAAGAGTTCCGTGCCATCATCTTTAGGCTGCAGTTTCCATACCACAATGGAATCGAGTGTGATCTTACCATCTCCGGGACCGCCTTTCCAGGAATAGGATAGCTTTTTGAAAGGAACAATTTCCAATACACGGCAATAGAAGATCCCATCGATGTTGAGGCTGGGTATGGGGTTTGTCCGGAACTGGAAATCGTATCCGATGATCGGCTGAAAATCATTCTTCATCAGCCATTGCGCCATCAGTTCTGGTTCCGTAAGGTATGCCCAGACTGCTTTTGGCGGATGGGCAAAGAAAAATGTATGCCTGATAGTTTCTGCCATAATAGGTAACTTTTAAGTTACACAAATATATAAGTAACTTTTGAGTTACACAAATATTTCTTTAATATTTCAGCGCCGGTAGTATTAAAACAGTTTTTGGGTAGTTGTTAAATGGCGATAAGATGAACTCACGCGCCGGGAAGAAATTGCCGGCGCCGGGAGCGAGCGTATAAGAGGAACAATGCAGATAACGTGTTGGGATGATGCGGGAAAATTATTACTACATTTGATCATCTTCCTAAAAAA
>NZ_DATMTE010001130.1:0-1799 GCF_035564935.1 Chitinophaga sp.
CATCTACAGCAACGCAATGGGGTAATTACATAACTTTTTAAAAGCGTGCCAGGGCAACCTGGTGCGCTTTTTTTATCAAGCTCCAGTTAATATTCGTCGATTACCCCGGAAAACAGTAGGTTTACATCATCATAATTATCACCACATATCTCCTTCCGGTTACCCAACACCGGAACTGCCCGAAAAGGAACTAGGTTTTCTTTCCCTGCTATTCCTATATTTTCTTATTAACCAGCTTATTTTTTTATGTTATCAATATCCAATAAGGCCGTTGTATTGGCCGCACTGAAGCACCTCATTGGGGAGCGCAATACCAGCGTTATAGACACTTATCTTCCTGATTCCTACATCCAGCACAGCGCCACGGTAAAGGATGGCAAAGCCGGGCTGCTGGAGGCGCTGGAACAACTGAAACAATTGCCAGCGCCAGCTTCGGCTAAAAATCCCGTGGTACGCACCATTGAAGACGGCGACTACGTAATGCTGCACCTGGATGTAGCATTTATGGGCAAAAATGTGGCGGTTGTGGATCTTTATCGCCTCGAAAACGGTAAACTGGCGGAACATTGGGACGCCACACAGGAGAATGCCTCTACAGAAGGGGGCAGTGAAATAACGGATCTGCACCTGACTTCATCTAACAAGACCGCTATAGCCCGGTATGTGCAGGAGTCGCGTGCTTCTTATGAAGGTGAGCCCATAAAGGTACACCGCATTATAGGAGAGGGGAACTTCGTAATGGTACAAGCCTCCACTTCGGGCGCAGTACATTATGATATATACCGCCTGCAAGATGGCCAGCCGGCCGAACACTGGCAGGTAACACAGGCCATTCCTGCTCACCTGCCGCATAACAACGGCATGATATAATTTCCTTTACGGCTGGAACGGGCGCTAGTGAAACTTCTCGTTCCGTTCCAGCTTTGCTATGAAATCAACAATGCGCTTAGCCCGGGTTTCAGGCTTCTTCGCATTCTGCAGCCGGAAATAAACCGCGAATTTATTTTGATTGTTCAGCGTTTCAAAAAAAGCTGCTGCTTTTTTGTTTTTCTTTAATGCGGCCATAAAGTCGTCCGGAACAGTGGCCTCACGCTGCGTAGCGTATGCCTTTTCCCATCGGCCATCGGCCTTTGCCAGCTCCACCTGCCGGATACCCGCCGGCTTCATTTTTCCCTCTGCCGTAAGGCGTTCTATATGCTTTGTATTCCTTTCCGACCAGATGCTTTTAGCCCGCCGCGGTGTGAACTTTTGCCGGAAGCATTTTTCATCAATGGACTTGGATTGTCCGTCGATCCAGCCGTAGCAGAGCGCTTCTTCCAATGCCTGCGCATAATTAATGGAAGGGATTTTGGTGTCTTTTTTATACATGCGGAGCCATACACCATCTTCCTGCGTATGATTCTTTGCCAGCCATTTCTCCCACTGCTGCTGGGTTTCAAAGAAAAGTTCGGGTAGTTCTTTAGGAGTTGCCATAGCTATAAAGATAGGAATTTGGCAGGCGTGTATGCGTGTTAGTTAGTATTTTTTTTAAAAAGATTTGGAAGTTTTAAATTAATTCATACTTTTGCGCTCCTGTTTGACGGGAATGATTCCCTAGCTCAGTTGGTAGAGCAATACACTTTTAATGTATGGGTCTTGGGTTCGAGTCCCAAGGGGATCACCACAAAGAATACAAACAGTATCAAAGCCGCATAAATCGCACGATTTACGCGGCTTTTCTGTTTTTGGGCTACAAAGGTTTATCATTCAAAACGAAGGTGAATGGTAACATAAAAGGTTACATGGGTAATACTTAAATT
>NZ_DATMTE010001131.1:0-3523 GCF_035564935.1 Chitinophaga sp.
CAGGCAATTAAAACGGATAACGCGATAGCCAGTACGAAAATACCCCAGCCTATTTCTGTATGATAGTGAAATCCCAGCAGCCATTTCTTCATAAAATAATACCCCACCGGTGCGGCCACCAGAAATGCAATACCTATTAAAGAGGTAAACTCCCTGGAAAACAGGTACAATATACTTTGAATAGATGCCCCTAACACTTTGCGGATGCCCACTTCCTTGGTTTTTTGTACCACCATGAAGGAAACCAGCCCGTATAACCCAAGGCAGGAAATAAAAATAGCGAGGAAAGCAAATACTTTAAACAACGATGCAGTGATGGCTTCTGCCCTGTAAAAGTTGCCTATCTGTTCATCGAAAAAAGTACATTGGTAAATGTAGGTAGGATACACGGCGGTGAATATCTGCTCTACCTGCTTTAAGGTAGCAGGTACTTTTTCAGGATCCAGCCGGAGTGCCAGCGTACTGTAGTCGTTGTAATCGGACGATATAATAGCAGGTGAAATTTCATCCCTGAGGGAATTATTGTTAAAGTCCCGCAACACGCCTGCCACAGGGAATTTACGGGCGCCGTTATCAAAGGCAACCATCTTGCCGACAATATCTTCTGCTGAACGCAACCCCAACTTTTTAACTACTTTTTCATTTACCAATACTTCCCGCGTGGTATCGCTGGAAAAAGGATAACGCCCCGCCACCAAACCTAAGCGAAAAGTATTGAAGTAACCGGTGTCCGCACTCAGGCGTTTTACGCTGTACGGCTGCCTGTCGGCCTGGTTGTTATAAAAGAAATCGGTGAACCATCCGAAACGGGAAGAAGGTTCTATTGAACATAGGCTTCCTGCTGCTACACCCGGCAACTGCAAAAGCCGTGATTTCAGATAGCCATATTTTAATTTTAATGTGCTGTCGCTGGGCAGGTCAAGCAACACCACTGCTTTTTTCTCAAAGCCCATTGGCTGTTCCCTGAAAAACTTCATTTGTTTCACTACTACCAAAGTGCCTATCACCAGCAATTGCGCTACCAAAAACTGGAACACCACCAGGGCTCTGCGCAACGAAATGCCGCTTCCAGGGCGGCTGTTGATCCTGCTTTTAATAGCTGCCACCGGATTGAATCCGGATAAAACAATGGCAGGATAAAAACCGGCCAGGAAAGTAACTATCACACCGGATAATATTAAAAACAGCAGTATGGATGGATAACGCAATGGGTTTAAAACCAGCTGCTTCCCTACCAGGTTACTCAGGTAGGGAGTAGCCACCCAGGCCATTATACAGCCCAAAACAATAGCCAAAGCGGTGATCAGCGCTGTTTCCCCCAGGAATTGTTTTATTAACTGGAGACGGTCACTGCCCAGTACTTTTCTTATACCAATTTCTTTAGCCCGGTTCACTGATTGCGCTGTAGCCAGGTTAATGAAATTAATACAGGCTACCAGCAACAGGAACAAACCTATTATAGCCAATGCCCATAGTTCTGTTGGCGACAGTGAGTCGTCTTTTACGGTAGCAAAGCGTTTGTCCAGGTGCATATCCTTCAGCGGCTGAAAGGTAAGGCTGGTGGTGTATGTTGTTTTGTCTGCATCCTCCCGGTAATTATTTTTTACAAAAGCCGGCAGCCGGGCCTGTAAGCGAACCATATTTTCCTCCGGGGAGGCTAATACAAAACACTGCGTTCCACCCGAAAGGGAGCGCCAGTCTTCATTAGTTTGCCGTTCATGATCATCAAGCTTCAGCCAGGTAGCGTGGGAAGCTGCCATACGCACCGGCAGATCTGTATTATATGGGAGATCTTTAAAAACGCCGGTCACACGCAATGGCACACGGTATGACCATAGCTGTATCATTTTTCCTACAGCGTGCTCGTAGTTTCCGAAATAGGTTTCGGCCATGCTTTGCGTCAGCGCCACGGTATTGGGTTCATTTAACTCAGCTGCGCTCCCGTTAAGCCACGTAAAATCGAAAATGTCAAAAATGGCCGGTTCTACAAAAAAGAGCCCGCCGCTTTCTTTAAATTTTTTCTCATCAGATCCGTTTTCCCCGGGAATGTATACCTGCGCTCCGCCGATATATTCGGCGGTAGCCACTTTCTGCAGGGAAGAGAAATCGCGGCGCATGGTATGAGCAAGCGGCGCCGGCACCATACTATGCCTCCACTGTTCGCTATTGCTGCGACTGGTGGTGGTAGTTACCACCCGGAAGATCCGGTCCCGTTTACTCTGATAGGTATCATAGCTCATCTCGTTACGGATCACGAGGAAAACCAGCAGGCTGGCGCCTATGCCTACGGCCAGGCCAACGATATTGAGCAGGGAGAAAGATTTCTTTCTCCAAAGCGTTCTGAACGATAGTGTAAAGAAGCTATTCGTCATAAGAGGAAGTATTGGCGCTTTGTCTGCAAAAACCGGGACGGAAATATATTTGTTTAGTTATCAGGGAGATAGAACAAAGATAACAGCTTCCAATGTCCAGTAAAGAACAGGAGACGTCCGGTATCGGACATTCCCAAAATAAAAATCCGGAGATCCCGGCCAGGCCGTTATCTCCGGATCCATTATCCGTAAGGACAACTAATATTTACAGGTTGCTAACGATAGATCTCCAGAAAGCAGCGCTGGCTTTTACGTCGGGCGTATTGTTATCCCAGTTGTATTCGTATTCCACGGAAAACAAACCTTTGAACTTTTGTTTTTTTAATGTCTCCATTACCTTCGGCATCTGGCTAACACCGTTGCCCCAAACTACATCATGGGAATCAGCTGATTTGTTGTTCAGGTCTTTGAAATGCAGGCTTACAATATGACCGTCCAGTTTCTTGATGCATTCAACAGGATCCAGTCCGGAGCGTACCCAGTGACCAATATCCGCGCAGGCGCCCATTAATTTGCTTCTGCCTTTGATGGCTGCCAGCACGATATCCGGGTTCCAGTAATGGCTTGGCTTCGGGTGATCGTGGATAGCCAGTTTGATCTGGTATTGATCGCACAGGGAAGAGATCAGGTCCAGGTCTTCCTCTTTAGGTTCGGAAGTAATGCTCTGGATGCCCATCCTGTTGGCGAAATCGAACAGCATGCGCCATTCTGCCTCTGATCCGGGTACTACCACGCCAAACGCGATCAGCGTTTTGTGCTTCTTTTTAAACAGTGCTTTTACTTCTTCCTGTTTGGAAGGCGACATATGGTAGTCGAATTTACCTTCAATACCGCCACCAATTACTTGTCCGGGAAAAGCTTCCACATACTGGATCCCGCAGCTGTCCATTTTATCCAGTGCCTCAGCCAGGGTAAAATGATTGAATGTCCAGGCCTGCGCCCCCAGCTTCCAGCCCAATGCATCTGCCCGGGCCTGTGCAGCTGCTGAATTTGCAAACAATGCAACCGCCAGACCGCCTGCCAGCATCAACGCATTTCTCAGTTTTTTCATATAGCTATTTTTTTGATGATTGAAAGTAGTTGCTTTCAATGTAAAATGCAAGCTTTAAAGCGAATTTTGTCTTGGAACACTGATTTTGATGATTTCGCTG
>NZ_DATMTE010001132.1:0-1997 GCF_035564935.1 Chitinophaga sp.
GATTGCTGCTGAGTGTTTGAGGTCCGTAAGGTAGTATCTCTCTTTGATTGGGCACAAAACTGCCTGCCCAGTCATTCTCAAAATTATTTAAGTAAGCCGCTGTCCAGTTCATGCTGGTATACCCTGCAGGAGGGGCGGATGGCGCCGGCTGATAATAACCGGAATAGTAAACAATACCCGTGGATGAATTATTGAGATAATACATCTTTGCAGGGATGTTATTGTAAGGCGCCTGCTGTTTCCGGAACTTTGTCAGGTTGGCACGGGTTTCAGCAAATATGGGAGTGATCAGGTTCCAGCGGATCAGGTCCCATTTCCGCAGGCCTTCGCCACCAAATTCAAACATTCTTTCATCGGTAATTGCTTTAAAAAAGCTTGCATAGTCGGATGGAACAGCGCCCATCTTATTTTCGTCGCCCTCAAAACCTCTTAAACGTACCTGTTTAAATGCGCTGGTGGCGGCTCCCGTGGGGGCATGGTTAATTTCGTTCTCCGCTTCCGCAAACATCAGCAGCACATCAGTATAGCGGATCATAGGCCAGCTGATACCGGTATAAGCAAAATTGCTGTTGGGAGGAGTGGCTGGATTGGAATGCCAGTCTCTCCGGAACTTTGCCATCACAAAAGGTCCGTAAACAGAAGCGATCCCGGTATAATAACCAGAGCCGTTTATGGCATAGCTGGCAATGGTCACATCACGTCTTACATCCATGCTGTCGAATTTATAGAAATAGGTAGGCAGCGCCCAATCAGACCCCATACCATTGCCATTAGTGCGGATACCGTCAATAAAGCCCACCCGGCCATCTGATACGCCGGTACCACCAGACAGGCCTACCTGGAAAAGTATTTCGCCATTAGGTTCAAGCCGGTGCGCATCGAGGTTATCCTTAAATACAGCCATAAAGGAGGGATTCAGCTTATGCTTCCCGGAATTGATAATATCATTGCATTCATCCCTGGCAATCTGGTAATATTTTAGGTAATCTGCAGGCCGCTCCATCTTCCTTGAACCTGCCCTCAGCGAATACCCGCCCCTGAACAGGGCTATCCTGGCCCGCAGCGCCTTTGCAGCCCCTTTCGTGATACGTTCATCTGCCGTTACTCCCGGATCGCCCCTCCAGGGCAAAAGCGAATCTGCGAGCGCCAGGTCATTCAGGATATGATCGTAGATGGAATCCCTGTTCGTGGCCGGCAGGTTAAGATCAGGCTGATCTACCGAAGGAATATAAGGAGCAGGCACATCTCCCCAGAATTTGATCAGGTCAAAGAAAAACTGCGCCCTTAAAGTCAGTACTTCGCCATACAACCGTCTCAGGCTTGCCTTATCATTGTCGGACCCGTTGGTATATAACTGCATCCGGGGAATGCTCTTGATACAATGATTGGCACGGTCAATCCCCGCGTAATAGATATTCCATTCTGCATCCAGTTCCGTATTTGTTGCCAGGGCGTTATACCGGCAAAGTGCCTTGGGCCCGTTGTCGCCGCCTATAGTAATAGTATTGCTGGCATTGCAATACGACTCGTCGCAGTCATTCGAGAAATAATACTGGATCCTTCCACCGTAACCTCTGTCGCCGGTAAGTGTGGCGTAGGTGCCTAATACAGCGCTGTAAGCATCGTTAACACTGCCAAAAACATAGGCTTCATCAAAAGCCGAATCAGGGCTTAGCGTTAAAAACTTCTTACATGAATGCAATGAAATTGCCACTAAAAAAGATCCGGTAAAAATGGCAAGTTTCTTTAAGTTGAGAATACGCATATGCTGAAATGATCTAAAATTTAACATTAATGCCGGCAATGAACGCTCTGCTGCGCGGATAAGGAGAAGAGTCAACGCCGGGAGTTACATAATTGGAATTTTTGGTGCTCACCTCAGGGTCAAGACCGGTGTACCTGGTTATAACAGCGGCGTTATTTACCGTGCAATAAATCCGCAGGCTGCTGAGCTTATTTTTCAGCAACGTTTCTACCGGCAAACTATACCCTAATGT
>NZ_DATMTE010001133.1:0-4406 GCF_035564935.1 Chitinophaga sp.
AAAAACCGGGGCGTTTCATCTGAAGGCAGCAGGCTGTCTAAAAAGATATAGTCCGGGATGAGGTCGGGGTGCTTTTTGAAATAGTCCAGCGCCTTACTGGTGTTATCCTGCGCTATGCAGGCCTTGCTCACATTCAAAAGGTCCAGTGCAAGATAAAACTGGTTACGCCGGTCACGGTCCGGATCAATTAGTAAGCTGATTAATTTCTCTTTCATTGCAGGGCATTTTAATGGCAGGATAAATCGGTAACAATTCGTACTATGACAACAAACGAGTAAAAAGAAAAGTTGTAACTGTTGCAAAAGTACAGCAGGAAATGTTCCTGGAAAAATCAGTTGCCGGGATTCGTACTCCATTCTTCCCAAAACAAACACAATTAACAAAAACACAACACTTCGCTATACGGGGAGCAATACTTTAAAAATGGCTCCTTCATCCGGAACACCGCTTGCGTAGATACCCCCTTTGTGATTGAGGGCAATCTTATTGCACAGGGCCAGCCCTATCCCTGTTCCTTCATAGGCAGTGCGGTCATTCAGCCGCTGGAAGATCTGGAAGATCTTTTCGGCATAAACCTGGTCGAACCCGATACCATTATCCGATACAATGATGGCGTAGTAACTTAGCGTATTGTCGAGACCGGGAAACTCCAGTGCTTCCTCCCGGCTTACCGGTGTTGCATAGATGCGGATCACCGGTTTTCTTTCGGGCGACAGGAACTTGATGGCATTGCTAATGAGGTTATGAAACAGCTGGTTTATCTGCAGGGGGCTTACGGAAAGCCGCGGCAATACTTCCGCGTTGATGGTTACGTCATGCAGACCAATCACCACTTCAAAATCTGTCAGTACATTTTTAAGGATCTCGTTGAGATCTGTTTCCACAAAGGGATCTTTTACATGAATCAGGCGTGAGTAGTCCAGCAGTTCGGTAATGAGGAGCGACATGCGTTTTGCACTTTGCATCACTTTATCGATGTACATCCTGGAGGTGTCTGTAAGGATGTCTTTATTCACGTTATACAGCATACCGGCAAACGTATGGATTTTACGCAGGGGTTCCTGTAAATCGTGGCTGGTTACATAGGCAAACTGTTCCAGTTCCCTGTTTGATTTTTCGAGATAGAAATTCGCTTCCACCAGTTCTTTGGTACGTTGTTCCACCATGGCCTCCAGGTGCACGGCCAGTTTCATGTATTGGGCTTCGCTTTCCTGGAGCGCCAGGAACAATTTCTTTTTCTCCGTAATGTCGCGGGCTATTTTAGAAGCGCCTGTCACGTTTCCATGTCTATCTTTTACGGGAGATATAGTAAGGGAGATGTCGATCAGTTCTCCGTCTTTCCTGCGGCGTTTTGTTTCAAAATGCTGCACCCGGTTCCCGGCGCGGAGTTGTTCAATGATCTTTGGCTCTTCCCCGAGCCTGTCGTCCGGAATGATGCGTGTTATGGGCGTTCCTTCCATTTCACGGGCAGTATAGCCGAATAAACGCTCTGCTGCCGGGTTCCAGCTGGTGATGATGCCTTCCAGCGTTTTGCTGATAATAGCGTCATCAGAAGATTCTACGATAGCTGCCAGCCGGGACATGTATTCTTCCGCATTCTTCTGATCGGTAATATCTACCAGCATGTTTACGGCGCCTTCAAGGTTGCCGGCGCTGTCGAAGAGCGGATCGGGATATGGCTGTACCAGTCGCCGTGTGCCATCGGGTCTTTCCACCATGATCACTTTTCCCCGCACCGGTGCACCGCCTTTAATGGCCTCCGCCATGGGGCAGCTGTCCAGTTCTACTGGCGTAACACCGTCCGGCTCAAATATTTTCCAGGAGCCGCACCAGAGGTCGGCGCCGGCCACCGGTGTTCTGCCCCAAAGGGTAACAGCGGCGTTATTAAAAAGGAGTATGCGTCCTTCTTTATCGCAGGTATATACTGCCGCAGGCAATGCTTCCAGCAGTTGCTGATAATGCATATCAGCATACTGATGGCGGAGTTTTTCCCGGCATATCCGGATATCGGCGGCCATGCCTGCCAGGTAACCGTGATAGGCTTTGTACGCCGGTGCCGCGTTATGAAAGGTTTGTGCAGCAGGCAGGTGTGCATAACCTGCGGGAATGGACACGGTAAAAGTACTGCCCTCGCCGGTAACGCTGCCAATATGCAGGTCGCCGCCATGTACCAGTACACCTTCATTTACCAGGGTTAATCCATGACGATGGCGGGCAGGAGCCTGCAGGGAGGCCCTGATTTCTGCCAGCAGTCCTGGTGTAATGCCAATCCCCGTATCAGCAACAGAAAGCATTACGCGGTTGCCTTCCTGGCTAAGCCTTACCGCAACGCCGCCCTGCAACGTATAGCTTAGGGCGTTAGTAAGCAGCGCCAATATGATCTTTTCCCAGAGGTCCCTGTCTATATATACATCTTCCGGAAGTGTATCCAGGCTAATCACCAGAGTTAGTCCTGCTCCGCGGATCACAGGATCCAGCTGTTCCAGTAATGTCCTGGTGAAAGCTGCCAGGTCTGTTCTAACAAACGCGGGTGCGTTCCCGTTATGCCGGGTGGCGCCCATAAACAGGATGCCTGTATCACCTGCATCGTCCTTTACCGGGCTGCCGTTAAAGCAGTAATTGCCTCCATCGGGTTGCATCAGCTGCAGCTGCGGAATATTGGTGGGGGTAGCTTCCAGGGAAAATGCGGCGGCAGTCCATATGGCAGGCCATACCATTACGGCGGGTTGCCCCATGGATAATGGGTGCCGGCTGCCCAGCAGCTCCCTGCATGCATCATTATATATAAGAATGCTTTCGTTGCCCCAACATAACAGCATGGGGTGTGTGGAAGAGAGTAAGATCTGTATACAGGTTTTTAAACTTTGCGACCACTGGTCAGCCGCTCCGAGGGGCGTGGCGGCCCAGTTAAAAGAACGGATCAGTTCACCTGTTTCTCCCCCGGAAGGGAAATTATTTAACGCGGTAGCCGGCTCACTCAATTTTGCCTTTGTGGGGGCATTCATCATGGTACAAAATATAAAATCCTAAAAATACTGGTTGATCCTTGCTATGGGGATGCCATTAAAATTCCACAACCAACATAAAAAGCGTGTAATAAAATGCACAGTTGTCGCTTACTCCCGTTTCAATATGAAACTGATCCTTCCGTTCGTTTCCATGTACGCCTGCGCTACTTCTGTGAGGGACCCTTTCAGGGTTTCCAGCCTCAGGCTTTCCATCAGATCGGATTTGCTAAGGCAGGCCTTATTCATATTCTCCCACTTAATTTCGCCTGCATCGTACAACAGCAGGGGCTTTCCTTTTACCAGCCGGTTAATCATACTGCTTTTCAACGAGATCCAGGCCAGGCTCCTGTTAATAGCCACCATTACAGCGGCAGCAGCTACAGTCCCTTTAAACGGGGAGGCTCCTACAATTACCCTGGCCAGCACTGCTCCCATTATAATTACAATAATCGTGTCGAAAGCAGACCTTTTACCAAAAATGCGCATACCTCCCAGCCGGATGAGGACCAGGGTAACAAAATACATGACTACCGCCCTTACAGCCATCTGCAGAACGTCGAGCTGGTCGCCTTGTCCCCACAGTGTAGCCAGGGCATTCATTTTTCGGGGAATTTTATCTGCTCATAGGCGGGAGCTGCTTCTATGTATCCTAATGGGGTAAATTGTTTTCCTTCCTGCTCATTATAGGAAATAAAGAAATGTTCTATTTCACGGATCGTTTGGGAGGCTACCGCATCTACTCCCTTGAATGTTTTCGACACTACGGGTACAGCTATATAGCGGTCGTTGCGCACTACGGCGCCGTCCTTCTCCTTTTGCTCGGCTTTTATAGCGCCCAGCAACCGGCATTTGATCAGGCAGCCGGGAAAGCTTTTAAATTCAGAGATCACCATCACATCCAGCGGATCTCCATCTGCGCCCCTGGTTCCGAGGATAAACCCAAAATCGTAAGGGAACACCATACCGGCAGGCAATATTTTATTGAGGACAAAGAACCGTGACACGGGATCATAATCGTATTTTTCACTACTCCCTTTAGGGGTTTCAATGACAACAGGTAGCTCTTTAATGATCATACGCACATTTTGTTGGTCTTGTTAAATAGGATAAAGAGGACTCAACTGCGAAGAAACAAAAAAAGGACCAACCGGCACGCATAAGGCATAATGATTGTACCTCAAAAGATAAACTTTGTGACTATGGACAGCTTTAACATACAACTCAACAATCACGAAACCGGGGTTACGCGCCGCGATGAAGATGTATTTATTGTTCGTCTTCCTGAAAAAACAATGTACCTGGAGAAGCGGCAGGACAATGAAGGGGCCAACCATTGGTTTGAGCAGGGCAAAGATAATGAAACGTCTCTCACCGCTGATATAGGCGCCGCCATAGAGA
>NZ_DATMTE010001134.1:0-6114 GCF_035564935.1 Chitinophaga sp.
GCTTAACTATTCAGCCCCCCGTCAATTGTCAGCGCAGAGCCGTTGATGAACGCACTCTCGGGGCCAGCCAGGAAGCTTACCAGGTCAGCAACATCGGTAGCAGTGCCGTAATGGCCCAGCGCAATATGCTGACGCTGATAATCTGCATGAGGGCCATCAGCCGGGTTCATGTCTGTATCTACCGGGCCGGGTTGTACCAGGTTGGTGGTGATGCCCCTGGAGCCCAGGTCGCGTGCCAGCCCTTTATTGAAAGCCGTAAGCGCGGATTTGCTCATGCTGTACAAGGTGCCTTGCGGCCCCACTACCCGGTCGGCCATACAGCTGCCGATAGTGATGATCCTGCCGCCGCTGCCCATATGCCGGGTAGCTGCCTGTGTGGCCACAAATACTGCACGGGTGTTTACGGCCATTGTATGTTCGTAATCCTCCAGGGTATAATCGGAAAACGCTTTCATTACTGCGGTACCGGCGTTGTTAACGAGTATATCTATACGGCCATGGGTGTTAACGGTATGATCCACCGCAGCCACCACTGCGTTCACATCGGCGCTGTCGGCCGCTACTGCCGTTGCCTTCTGTCCTTTGGCAGCTAATTCTTCTACCAGTGCGGCTGCCGGCGCAGCCCCCTTTACATAGGTAAATACTACCGTAGCGCCTTCTCCTGCCAAACGTTTTACAATGGCGGCGCCCATACCGCGACTACCTCCTGTTACCAGGGCTATCTTATTTTCCAGACGTTTCATAATAAATGATTTTATGCTGGCAAAACTAGACCGGTTAACCCAGGTAAAGAAGAGGAGTGATAATTGTTAACTACTAACTTTCATGTTAGAATTGGGCTGGAGGTACTTTTCACGGAGTATGTTCAGATGGTGCGCCTGGTGTCCTGCTATCGCGAAACCAAGTGCAAGTACCGAAAGCTCAGTTTTCCAGCTCATCCCAACTCTTAACAGCGCCGCTGCCGAGAAGTTATTGAACTGCATAATAGTGGCATTACGCACCGCTTTCAGCTCCGCCAGTATTTCTGCAACGCTCCGGTCGTCTGTTTCCGCATTGCTGGCATAGTCGTCCTGCTCCATTCCCGGCGGCATCTGGGGATCTTTCCGGGCAAACAACAACGCGCGGAAGGAAAACACCCTTTCTGTATCGGTAATATGCTGGAGTACATTCTTAAGTGTCCATTTACCCGGCTCATAGGCGTAGTTACCCAATGGCTCCAGCGCTGCGGCATCGAGTGCATTCAGCGTTTGCAACGACTCGTCCAGGGCAGTTTTAAGATCTACGTCCGGTACAAGGTTGATATAAGTGGCATAATATCCCGGGTCCGGGCTGATAGCGTTTTTTTTCATCTGGTGAGTTTTAAGGGAAGATGAATATACGAACATTTTCCGCCGGCGGCAGGCTATTCACCCGACTTATTCATCTTAATAATATATTTAATATATTTGCAGACGATATATCCTGACTACCTACAATCTCCTTCTATGAAATACCTGTTACGATGCCTGCTGCTGCCGGTATTTATCGGATTAGCCACCGCCCTGCCGGCGCAGGAAAAGAACGGTAATGTGCCTGCCCGCTGGGATGCCCGGTGGATCACTGCCGGCGATGCTTCTCCTTCCGCATACGGCGTATTCCTTTTTCGGAAACAGTTTCAGTTGCTCAACTATTCCGGTCCCTTTATTATTCACCTCTCTGCGGATAACCGCTACCGTTTGTATGTAAACGGACGGCTGGCCGGCATAGGGCCTGCACGATCAGACCTGGCCAACTGGTATTACGAAACCATCGATATCAGCGCTTACCTGAAATACGGGGTGAATGTTATTGCTGCAGAAGTAGTGAACTTCGGCCCGCATATGCCCCGCGGCCAGCTTAGTAACGGAACGGGCCTGCTGATCCAGGGACATACACCCGGAGAAGCAGCGATTATCAACACCGGAACAGCTTCCTGGAAAGTGATGGAAGATGAATCGGTACACCCCGCACCGGTAAAAACCGGGGAAAACGTTTTCTACGGCGCTTACCCCGGCGATAGCGTTACCGCACAGTATCACCCCTGGGGCTGGGAACAGTCTGCATATAATGATAGCGCCTGGGAGGCCGCAACCATTGCTGCCGGGGTAGCCCTGCAAGGCCATAGCGCTGCTAACTGGCCTTTACTTACGCCATCGCCCATTGGCCGTTTGTACCAGGAGCGGCAATCATTTTCAGCCATTATTTCACAGCAGGGAGCAACAACCAGCATAGCACTGCTGAAAGGAACGGCTCCACTAACTATACCGGCTAAACGAAAAGTAACGTTGCTGCTGGATGCAGGGCAGCAAACCATCGGGTTTCCTGAAATGCTGATCAGCGGCGGACTGGAAGCGGCTATCAATATTACCTACCGGCCGGCATATGCCAGCAGCACGGTGATAAAGGACATTGTGCACCCGGATGGCGGCGCCCGCCGTAAATTCATATCCTCGGGGTATAGAAGTTTCAGGTACGTGCAGCTGGACATCGAAACGGGGCGGTCGCCCCTCACATTGCTTGATTACTACAACGTATATACGCAGTACCTGCTGAACGACAGGTCGGCTTTCAGCGCCGGCTCAATGGCCGACTCCCTTTGGACCACCGGTAAAAGAGCCGCACTGACAGGCGCGCAGGATAACCTGTACAATGATCCTTTCAGCGGGCAGCTGCAATACATACAGGAGGCACGTATCCAGGGACTTGCCATCAGTTTTTTTTCGGGAGATGACCAACTGTTCAGAAATGCGCTGGTACAAACAGATCAGTCGCGTATACCGGAAGGATTGGTCCGTTCGCGTTACCCGTCGAACGACCGGCTGGTATCAGTAACGGATGCACTGGCATGGATCGGCGCTGTCCAGGATTATTTGCTTTACAGGGCTGACAAGGAATTGGCGAAGCAATGTTTTCCCGGGGTACGCAGCATCCTCGATTGGGTGGATCGCTACCAGGATCCGGCTACGGACTTGCCCGGCAGCATGCCATACAACGATAGTGTAGCGTTGTCGCCTACCACAGGCCAATACCTGTATGCGCTCCGGCAGGCAGCTGTTATTGCCGGTTATTGCGATAAGCAGGCCGACTCGCTAACGTATACCCGTACAGCCGATAAGTTAAGGGAAGTATGGTATCAGCAATGTTATGATGCAGGGAAAGGTTTGTATGCGGAAACGGCGGCAAAGAAAACATTTTCCCGTTATACCAATGCAATGGCGGTGCTGGCACAGGCGGTACCACCCCGGCAGGTGAAAAATGTAATGCAGCGTTTACTGGCCGAAAAACAGCCGGGGGAAGAATCGTTACGTGAGAAGTATTATATCTTTAAAGCAATGCAGGAAACTGGTGTTACGGAAACTTTTCCTGCTGAATTACAGTCGCTCGCAACGCTGCTGGAGCAAAACAATGCGGCAGCTTACCAGGCAAGCGCCGCTGTGGCCAATCTTTTTCTGCTGGGCATTACAGCAGGCATACAACCAGCCTCCTATGGTTTCAGAACCGTATTGATTGCACCGGACCCCGGCAATTCATCACAGGTAAAAGCTACCATGGTGCATCCTGATGGTTTAATAGAAGTAGACCTGGCATTCAGAAATAATCGTGTAACCGGCACCGTTAGGGTTCCGTTCGGTATCACCGGGAAGTTTCGCTGGCGTGGTAAGGAGATCACTTTGCATGGTGGCCCGCAGGATATTGCGCTTTGATCGCCTTCGGCGATACGCGGATTTTGTCTGACTCAGGATTAAACTGATTACCCTGATTACCCTGATTTAATTTTGTGATGATTTTAAAAGATTTTGGGAGATAAACGCGAAAGTATCCGCTTAAATCTCCCAAAATCATTTTAAATCCAAAGTAATCAAATCAGTGTAATCAGTTTAATCCTGAGTCAGACAACATCCGCTTCGATCTCCGCGAGGGCGTTGAGTTGCGGATCCCAGCGCCAGGGCGTGCCTGCCAGTGGTACACCTCCGAGCCAGTGATGCTCCAGTGAGGCATAGTCCAGGTAGTTTTCTTCTTCTTCCAGGATTTCTCTTCCAAGGCTGGTGATTTTCAGCATCTGGTCATTTTCTTCGATTACGCCGGCGTTAGCCATGCGATGTATAAGGATATCCAGCTGGAAGTTGGTGAAGCCGTATATTTCCAGTTCGCTCCAGAAAAGCATGTAGAGGTCGTACCAGCGATAGCTGCCAAGTACGAGGCGGAGCAGGAAATAGTTTTCAATGGTGCTGAGGCCGGTATTGATATCGGGGAACCGTTTCAGGTGTGCAGTAATGGCTGCGGGGAGGTATTTCAGGTTCCCGGGAGGCAGTTTACTAATGGTTTCAAGTACCTGCGGGGTGCGTTGGCACCAGGCATCCCAAACATCGGCGGCCCAGGTAAGGTCATTGGGTTGAAGGCGTGTACGTTGTTCAAAAATTTGCGGAAACTCGCCGGCAGTGGGATGATGATGGAGGTCTGCCAGGCTGATGGGCGGAAGGGTGGTAAGCCGGCTGCTGAGATAGTGGAGGACGAACAGCATATTAACCTGGCAAAACAGGTCGTATTCAAACCAGAGGACTATTTCGTCTGCAGCGGAGCCGGAGAGATCCAGCTTCTCCAGCTCCTGTACTACATTAGTAAAATAGGTTTGTTTATCAATTCCGTAATGATACCCGAGGTGTTTGGCGCGGCTTTCAAAGAATTGTGAGAGGTCTTTTGTGTATTTTACTTTGCCTTCACACATCATTTCCCTGCATACCACTACTTCTCCCGGCACCTTGCTTTGCCGGAACAAGGCAAGGGTAGCATCTCCGTTTAACACATGCAAATATGACATAAAATAGTTTTCTGCTATTACCAGCTGCCACTGGCGCCACCGCCGCCTCCGGAACCTCCTCCGAAACCGCCGAAGCCACCGCCGCCTCCACCACCGGACCATCCTCCGCCGCTGCTGCCACTACCAAAGCCGCCCATACCGCCTATTACCGGCCAGATCCATCCGCCACGCCTGTTGTAGGTGGTGCCGCCACCTCTGCCGCCGCCACCGCCGCGACTGATGATGGAAATGATGATCACGATCACCATAATGATCAGGAATATAGCGCCGGGGCTGATACCCGGTTTACTTTGCCTGGGATCTGCACGGTATTCGCCGGCAGCTGCCTTCTGAATGGCCTCCACGGCCCCATCCAGCCCCTGGTAGTAGTGGCCTTCGCGGAAGGCCGGTTTTATGATCTGGGAAATGATCTGGTTAGCGGTAGCGTCGGGTACTACGCCTTCCATACCGTAACCGGTTTCTATCCTGATCTTCCTGTCTTCCAGTGAAACAAGAATAAGGATACCATTGTTCTTGCCTTTGGTACCTATTCCCCAATCACGCAATATTTTTAATGATACCTGGCTGATATCGTAGTCACCGATGGACTTGAGTGTAACAATAGCTATCTGAGTGGAGGTGCTGTCGAAGTAAGCCACTACTTTTTGTTCGAGGGCATCGTCTTCGCTTTTCAGCAGCACACCTGCAAAGTCGTTCACTAAAGTGGGAGGATTAGGCCGGGGCGGTATATTCTGGGCGTTTGCCAGCAAACCCGCCATCATCAATAATCCCGGTAAAAACCAGCGTAGTATCCTCATTGTATCAAAGCTAAAATCGTTTAAAAAGAGTGGCCGTTATTTACCAAAGACGATATCGTCGGACAGTTCATTAGCATCATCACCGGCTTCATGCGGGAAAAAGGTACGGAGTGAGGCGCCTATTTCCGCTATGCATGCTTCGATGCCATCGATAATACGATTTTCCTGAAAGTGGCTGATCAATAACCCGGCTTCTTTTTCCCAGAAGTCGTTACCTACTTTCTCGTGTATGCCCTGGTCGCCCAGGATGGCAAACTGCCGGTCTCTGATGGCCACATATACCAATACGCCATTGCGTAATCTTGTTTTTGCCATGTCCAGCGATGCGAAAGCTTCTTTCGCCCTGTCCATAGGATCCACATAACTGCAATGGCTTTCTACAAACAACCTGATTTCCCCGGAGGTAAGCCGTTCTGCTACCCGGATAGCGTGCACCAGTCTTTCTTTTTCTGTTTCTGAAAAAATCTCTTTCCGTTTAAA
>NZ_DATMTE010001135.1:0-5859 GCF_035564935.1 Chitinophaga sp.
ATGTTTTAGTCGTAACCTGTCCTCTGCTGTGGGCGAGTACAGGCTTTTAAGTCATTGGATTATTAAGTATCTGTCTTCAGTTTCAGTTTATTTCTCCAGTATTTTCATCAGCTCCAGCAGCACTTCTTTATCATCGAAGTGATGTTTTACGCCTTTTATTTCCTGGTATTTTTCATGTCCTTTACCTGCCACCAGGATGATATCTTCCCGGTTGGCGAGCGACAGTGCCGTTTTAATGGCTTCTTTCCTGTCGGTAATGGAAATGGCTTTCTTTTTCAGGTGAACAGGAATGCCTGCTTCCATTTCCCTGATAATTTCCGCCGGGTCTTCCGAGCGGGGATTATCGGAGGTAAGGATAACGCGGTCGCTGTTTTCTACCGCTACATCTGCCATCACAGGGCGTTTGGTGGTATCCCTGTCGCCGCCGCAACCAACTACCGTGATCACCTGTTCATTGCCTTTGCGCAGGTTTTTGATGGTGGCCAGCACATTTTTCAAGGCATCCGGTGTATGTGCGTAATCAACTATAGCGATGATCTGTTCCTTATCTGAAATGATATAATCAAATCTGCCTTCAGCACCTGTGGTGTCGCTCAGCGCCTGTAATACTTTGGCTTTATCTATTCCCAGCGATACGGCGGCGCCATAAACGGCCAGCAGGTTGTAGGCATTGAACTCACCGATGAGGCGGAAATGCACCTCTGTATCTCCTACCAGCATGATCAGCCCTGTCAGATTATTTTCCAGGATCTTGCCTTTAAAATCGGCCAATGTGCGCAGGCTGTACGTCGCTTTTTTCGCTTTTGTATTCTGCAGCATTACCATTCCTCTTTTGTCGTCCAGGTTGGTGAGGGCAAACGCGGAGGAGGGCAGGTTATCAAAGAACGATTTCTTTACCCGGATGTATTCATCAAAAGTTTTGTGATAATCCAGGTGGTCGTGGGTGATATTACTAAAGATGCCCCCTGCGAATTGTAGCCCGGCAATACGTTGCTGGTGAATAGCATGGGAGCTTACTTCCATGAACACGTACAGGCAGCCGTCGTCCACCATCTGCGCCAGTAAGGCATTCAGGCTGATGGGATCGGGCGTGGTATGTGTGGCTGGTATAACGGTATCGCCTATCTGATTTTGTACTGTGGATAATAATCCGCAGTGATACCCCAGTTTGGTAAATAACCGGAACAGGAGTGTGGCGATGGTTGTTTTCCCGTTGGTGCCGGTAACGCCTACCAGTTGTATTTTATGAGAGGGGTTATCATAGAAGTTACCCGCCATGATACCGCTGCTGGCGGCACTGTTGCTTACCTGTACATAGCACACATTATCTGCCGGTTGTTCCGGTAATGTTTCGCAGATCACTGCTGCTGCGCCCAAACCAATCGCTTTCTCAATGTACGCGTGTCCATCTGTGTGTACGCCCTTCACTGCAATGAAAGCTGCTCCGGGCGTAATGGACCTGGAGTCGATGGCAAGTGCAGGAATGGTAATATCCGTATTACCATGCACCGCCAGGATGCTTACATTATACAATATGTCGCGCAGCGTTTTCATCTAGCTCAGTTCTATTACGATAGTTTGTTCGTTCCCTATTTTTGTTCCGCCGGGGAGTGATTGCATTTTCACTTTACCGGCGCCTTTAACTACTACGCGTAGCCCGGCGTTTTCGAGCAGGTACAGGGCATCTTTGAGGCCCATCCCGGTAACATCGGGCACGGCGCCTTTTGTTTGTGTTACCTGTTCGAAGGCAATTTTGCGGTCTGCCACCCTGGCGCTTACCCAGCTGTTGTTAGCGGGGGCGTTGCCGATAGGCAGCTGCAGTTTACCCAGGATCTGTTTCCATTCACTGCCTTTGCCATTTTTCAGTGACAGCAGGGTATCCAGTTGCATGGTTGCCTGCATGGGTTTTTGTCTTTCCACCGCGATGGCGTACAGTTTATCTGCCACTTCTCTAAACACGGGACCCGCAACGCCTGCACCGTAAAAGTGCAATGCATGCGGTTTGTTTTTTATCACTACCACGCAGGTGTACTGCGGATCATTGGCCGGGAAGTAGCCGGCGAATGACGACTGGTATATTTTATCTGCATACCCGCGGTTGCCGTTTGCCACCAGTGCAGTGCCTGTTTTTGCCGCGAAGGTGTAAAACTGGCTGCGTAGTTTTTTAGCAGTACCATCTATTGGCACACCTTCCAGCATGGCCTGCACCTGTTTCAGCGTGCTTTGTGAGCAGATGCTGTCCAGTATCACGGTAGGCTCAAACTGTTTTACTACCTGGCCATATTCCTGAATGGAATTGACGAGGTAGGGTTTCATCATTTTCCCGTTATTAGCCACTGCATTGTACAGCATGCACGTTTGCAGCGGGCTGATAAGCACTTCATATCCGAATGCCATCCATGGCAGGGATGTGGCGCTCCATGTTTTGGAAGCGGTTGTTTTAATGACCGGTCTTCCTTCGCCGATGAGGTCTATACCGGTAAACTGATCGAGCCGCAATTTTTTCAGATGGGCTACGAACTTGTTGGGTTGCCGGTTATAGAACTGGTAGGCCAGTTTTGCCATGCCCACATTTGAGCTCAGCTCAAATGCGTGTTTGATGGTTACGTTTTGCGGGCCGGGGTGAGGTTCAGAATCGAATACGGTTCTGCGGCCTACCTGCCAGCGGCCACCATCCATGTTTACCATAGAGTTCATGGTGGCGTATTTATCTTCCAGCACTGCGATCACGGTGGCCAGTTTGAATGTGGAACCGGGTTCCGCTACCTGCAGTGCGTAGTTCATATCTTCCCAGTAGCCGTTGCCATCGGGTTGTTTGCCGAGGTTGGCGATGGCTTTTATTTTACCTGTTTTCACTTCCATCAGGATGCAGGTACCGTGTTCGGCTTCATTCTGCACCATCATGTTCATGAGGGCTGTTTCCACGATATCCTGCATATTCACATCAATGGTGGTTACTACATCACGGCCGTTTTCGGGTTCAATATCGTAACCGTCAACGGGTACATAGGTACCTCCTGCGATGCGGCGCATCAGTCTTTTACCGGTAACGCCTTTCAGGTATTCATTGTAGGTTCTTTCGAGACCTACGCTCTGGGAATTTTCACGTGCCAGTCCGATGGTCCTGTTGGCCAGCAGTTTAAAGGGATTGATGCGCTTACTTTTTGATTCAGCGATCATACCGCCTTTGTTTTTGCCGAGGCGGAACATCGGGAAGCTGCGTAGTTCCTGGTATTGATTAAAGGGCACGTCTCTTTTCAGTAAAAAGTAACGGTCCTTTGATTTATATCCTTCCTGTAGCTGTTGTTTCCAGGATGCTTTGCTGCGGTCGGTGAATATCTGGGAAAGGCGGTACGACAGGGAATCAAGGTTTTCCTTGAACACCAGTCCGTTTTTATCCCGGAGGCCGTCTGCTGCAAAATCAATCCGGATGTCGAAATAAGGAATGGAGGTAGACAGCATCCTGCCTTCCTCCGAGTAGATGGTGCCTCTTTCTGCGTCCAGCGCTACGTACCCGGTATGCAGGCTATCGGCCATACTGCGCCAGTAGTTGCCCTGTACGTTCTGGATATAGAACACTTTCACCAGGATGGCGATGCTAAACAGCGCCATGCCGATGAGGCACAGATACACTCTCCACAATATGTCCTTTTTTACATCCACGATGTTGTATTACCATTTTACCTTTTAGCCTTTAGCTGTCAGCTGTTTACGTGTTGGTAAACAGCTGACGGCTAAAGGCTGATAACTTATAAGAAGATACCTGACACTGGCTGCATTTATAATTGAGATGCTTGCCATTGATTTGATTTACCAGCATCCCCGACCTGAGTTCTGGGTCAGGCGGGCAGCGTCAGGCATCAATATTAAATTCATTTTTCTGTTTCCTTTTTCAGTACAATCTTCTGTGGAGGGGAGCTGAGTTGTTTAAGGCCCAGCGGCTCTACGGACTTACTGACTTCACTCATTTTGCTTCGAAACATGAGCTCACTTTTCACATTGATATACTCCCACTTCAGCTCTTTAATTTCTTTGCCCAGTTTGTTAATGCGCCGGATTTTTTTTTCAGCAAGATGGCTATTGGCGATGTAGATCAAGGCCAGGAGGGAAAGGAACCCGATAAAGGGCATGTTTTGCACCAACGCTCTGTAGTTGATGCGCAAACGCCATTCTTTACGTTCCGGTGGGAGGTTATTTTCTTCCGCCGGATTTTCCTGTATCTTTTCTAAGTCGTCTCCCACGCGCTATGTCTTTTTAAAAATTGACAATAAAAACCTGAACGCAAATCAAAACGGATGTGTATAGGATAGGGTAGGATGTGATGGGCGGTTTGAACCGCGTCACGCTTGTTTTTCGGCTACCCGCAGTTTTGCACTTCTGGATCTTCCATTAAGTTTCAATTCTGCATCACTGGCGGTAACCGGTTTTTTTGTGATTAATCTGAACAATTTAGGGGGTGTTTCTTTTGCAAACGGATCTTCCGGTGCTTCTTCAAAACTTCCTGTCTTCATAAAATTTTTCACCATCCTGTCTTCCAGTGAGTGGAAAGTAATGATAGCGAGCCTTCCTCCGGGTTTCAGTACATTGGTAGCCTGTTCCAGTAAATCTTTCAGAGCGCCCAATTCATCGTTAACGGCTATACGCAGTGCCTGGAAAACCTGTGCCAGGTATTTTTGCGGGTTGCCTTTTACGATGGGCTGGATCACGGATTTAAATTCTGTGATGGTGCGCATGGGGTGTGTTTTGCGCTGCTTTACAATTGTTTGGGCAAGGGTTTTTGCGTTGGTTACTTCTCCGTATTCCTGGAAAATCAGTTGTAACCGTGCTTCTCCCCATGTAGCCAGCAATTGGGCGGCAGTAAATGCTGTTCGTGTATCCATCCGCATATCCAGATCGCCATCGAAGCGGGTACTGAATCCTCTTTCTGCTGTATCGAACTGGTGCGATGAAACGCCCAGATCCGCCAGTACGCCGTCTACCTGTTCTGCTTTATGTAGTTTCAGAAAGCGTTGCAGGTGACGGAAATTTTGTTGTACAAAAGTTACACGTTCGTCTATAATCCTGTTTCGGTAAGCATCTTCGTCCTGATCAAATACTATCAGCCGTCCTTTTTCACCTAGTTTTTCCAGTATGGCTCTTGAATGTCCTCCGCCTCCAAACGTGGCGTCTACATATATTCCATCGGGGTTTATCTGTAGCAGCTCCGTTGTTTCCGGCAGCAGAACGGGTAAATGATATTGTTGCTCGCCCATATGCTCCCCGCTTTAAATTGATATGTTGTTATCTCCTCCTCCCATTACCTGTTGAGCCAGATCACTGAACGCTCCCGGTGAGAAATTTTCAAAGAACTCCTGGTATTTACCTTTATCCCAGATCTCGATTTTATTTGTTGCTGCTGCCAGCACAATATCTTTTTCCAGATTGGCGTACGACAGCAGGTTTTTCGGTACCAGCAGTCTTCCCGCGCTGTCTAACTCCAGAATAGTGGCCCCGTTTAAAAAGTACCGCCTGAATTCCCTTACTTTTGGATCAAAGTCATTCAACTTGCTGATACGTTCGAAAATAGGCTGCCATTCATTCATGGGATACAGGGACAAGCATTTTTCAAACCCTCGGTTAATCACAAACTGTCCTCCGGCCCTGTCTGTTAACTGCTTTTTAAACCCGGCAGGTAACAGAAAGCGTCCTTTTGCGTCCAGCGTCGATTCATATTCACCGAGAAATCCTGTCATACCATGGGGGCAAAGTCCTTGAAAATCCTTTTCTAACACAAAATAACACTTTTTCCCACTTTTTAACGAAAAAATACTTTATAAATTTTTTCCACAGATACAAGCGCCTCCATCAGCGCCCTTTCCA
>NZ_DATMTE010001136.1:0-3553 GCF_035564935.1 Chitinophaga sp.
ACGCCGCATAGAGCTGGCCATGGAAGGATTCCGGTTTAATGACCTGATGCGCTGGAAAGAAGGACATCTGCTGGCAGAAGTTTTTTATGGCGCTTATTATCCCGCAAAAGGAACCTATGATCTTGACGGCGATGGGAAGAACGATGTAGCTATTGTGGATGCGAAACCTTCTCCTTCCGTACCGGGATTACAATACTTTGTGCTGCAGCCGGACAAGGCGTTGAGCGAAGGCGACAAAGGAAAGATCATCGTTCACAGTAAAGTGGCGAAAATATTTGATGAAGAAAAGGATTACCTGTATCCGCTTCCCATCAGTGAATTACAACTGAACCCGCAATTGAAGCAAAATAATAAATGGCCTGAACAATAGAAATATATACTATGATAAACTTTAGATACCGGTTATGGCTATACGTTGTAGTATGCATGCTGTTATTATCTGCAGCAGTTCCGAAGGGAGATCCGGCCGTATTGCGGAGCAAGTTATTTTACCTGCCGGTTCAGCTGGATGCGCATGCCGGTACGCTGGCTGCATTAACGAACGACAAGACATTGCAGCAATTCAGCGATTCCTACCGTGAACGCGTGCAGCGGGCCCGCAGGGAATGCGGTAGCATGGCCTGTTACGCGGCGGCATTGCGCCTGCGGCAGGAAGAAGTGCAGCAGGCCGGTGACCGCCTGGTGGCACATTGCATGAATGGAAATGACATGGAAAAAGTGCTGCAGGCAATAAAGGCAGCGGGATACTACAATAAGGATACTACGCTTGCCGATACTGCACTGCTACGCTTTGCATGGGAGCAAACCGCAGCCGGTATGAACTACATCTTTGATACCTATCTCGCAGGTAAGCCGCCACGGTATCCCACCATTGATTCTATTTCTTTCAATGTAAATGATCCTGTTTTCAGATCGGCTGTTGAGAAGATGCTGAACAAGCAGTTGAAAAAACGGGTTGCTTCCCGGTCATTTTACGCATTGCCGGTGGAGCTGGCAATAGATGTACTGCTGATCAACGGTCGCGATGAAGCTGCGCGCTATGAACCGCTGACAGCGGGGCAGAATGTCGGGGCCTATGCCGCCATTGCCCATACTGCGTGGGCAAAATATCCCTACACCGCACTGCTGGTACCGGGTTTCGGACCGGATTCGCCAGGTGTGCACATTGATCACCGCTCAATTGCAAGATGTAAAATGGCGGCGGAAAGATTCAACCGCAAAATGGCGCCCTTTATCATCGTGTCTGGCGGACATGTGTACCCTCACCGCACGCCATATAGCGAAGCAGTGGAAATGAAAAAATACCTGGTGCAGGAGCTGCATATACCCGAAGCGGCCATCATCATAGAACCTCACGCCCGGCATACCACAACAAACATGCGGAATGCAGGAAGACTGATGTACCGCTTCAACATGCCACTGGATAAACCCGCCCTGGTGGTAACAGATACGGCGCAGATACAAATGATCGCCAACCTTGATAAACGCTGTATAAGAGAGCTGGGGATAGTGCCTTACCGGGATGTAAAGATCCTGAATCAGCATGAAGCCACATTTTATCCTGTGGCGCATTGTTTTTACATCAACGTATTGGATGTTTTGGATCCATGATCAAATATTGGGAGGATTGGTTTTTATCAACTCAAAATCTTTACAATGAAACAAACAATTCATCAATCAATTATTTTACTGGTATGCTTTTGCAGCGCCGGTATATTATTGTCCTGCGCTAAAGTAAAGGAACAGAAAGATCCGATCCAGGGGGCCAACCTGCAAACTAATACACAGGCATCTTCCCTGGCAGATGTGAAAGTAATGACCTATAATGTTCATGCGGGTATCGGGATAGACGGCGTTTACAACCTGCAGCGCATCGCAGATGTTATCAGAAATTCCGGGGCTGAGGTGGTATCGTTGAACGAGATCCATAAGAACTATGAAGCTACCACTAATTACGACGACCAGGTAGCATGGCTGGCCAGTGAGCTGGGGATGTACTCCGCATTTCAGAAAACCACCTGGAAATCTGCTACTACCGCATCCGGCAACAAGGAACGGCAATTTGGGCATGCTATCCTGAGTAAATACCCGATTGAAGTGCTCAATACCCGGTTGTATGATGCATATGGTACCCACTACTACGGCCTGCTGGAAACGCGTATCGTGATTAACGGGCAGCCAATGTTATTCTATGTAACGCACCTGGCAACAGATACCGCACTCTTACGATTGCAGCGGCAGCAGCTGAGGGTATGGATGGATGAAACTTACGGTACCAAAATATTGTTGGGCGACCTGAATGCCATTCCTTCCAATGAGAATATACAAGCCATTAAAGAAACGATGGTAGACGCCTTTGAGAGCCAGCCCAATGCGTATTCATTTAAATCGAGTAATCCTACTGTCCGCATTGATTATATCCTGGGCACTTCCAATATCACCTTCAGCAACAGCCAGGTAATATCCACCCAGGCTTCTGATCATTTCCCCATTGTAAGCGATGTATCGGTAGGCGCTTCTAAACTGAAGCTGATGCAATACAATATCAAACATGGTGAAGGAACGGATGGTGTGGTAGACCTGCAAAGGATCGCGAATGTTATCCGTAGCTCCGGGGCGCATGTGGTAGTGCTGAATGAGGTGGACAGGAATTATGACGCACGCAGCAACTATGTGGATCAAATGGTATGGCTGGCCAATGAGCTGGGCATGTATTACGAGTTCCAGAAAACCACCTGGAAATCTGCTATCCCGGCATCCGGCAACAAGGAGCGACAATTCGGGCATGGGATACTGAGTAAGTATCCTATCGGGGATACCTCTATGCAGGGAAGATGGATCTATACAGATTACACCACGCATTACATGGGGTTGCTGAAAGTACGCGTGAGTGTGAATGCCAATCCGCTGTATGTGTATATTACGAACCTGGGCAGCACGGCAGCCGAACGCCTGTCGCAGGCACAGGAAGTCATGTCGTTTATCAATCCACCCAACCACACCTGGAAGGTATTTGCCGGAACCTTCAGTGATGTGCCGGGCAGTGCACCTATTAACACCGTGCTTACCAGTTTTACGGATGTTTTTGCGGGACAAACCGCTTACACTTTTCCTGCCAATGCGCCAGCCTCGCGGGTGGATTATATTTTCGTGAAAAGCCCGGTAGCAGCCGGCAATGCAGCCGTTATTTCCTCGCAGGCATCCACCCATCTGCCCATTGTTTGTGATATTGAAATGCAGTAAAACAACCTATTCCATTTTAATGAAGAATTGATACACTAATAGATAAAACCATGAACATGTTAAAAGTAACAGAAGAGCCTTCCAGGTACAGGCATCTTGAGAAAATGGCCATTGAAGAGATCACTGCCAGCATTAACCAGGAAGACAAGCTGGTGGCGCTGGCGGTGGAAAAAGCGCTGCCACAGCTGAACCCGTTGATCCATGCTGTAGTGAACAAGCTGCGGAAGGGCGGAAAGTTGTTCTATCTTGGAGCTGGAAGCGGTGGCCGTTTGTCGGTGCTGGATGTAATTGAAATGCCTACCACCTATGG
>NZ_DATMTE010001137.1:0-14451 GCF_035564935.1 Chitinophaga sp.
AACCGGGAGAGGAGCCCCGCTTTTAAGCGGAACAGGGAATGGCTTATGGCTCCATCAGCAGACCTGGGGGGCATTCTCCAGCCCTTTTAAGCAGAACAGGGAACAGCTCATAGCACTGATGGAGCAAAAGGAAGCAGAAATTGAAAGACTTTTAAGCAGAACAGGGAGCAGCTCAGAGCTGGCAGCAACAAGCCCGGCTTTCACCTGCACCCCGGGAGCTAATCCCGCTCTTGACAGCGCATCTCATTCCGGCTTTTTTCCTTAACTTAATTACAGTAAATCATCCACTACATGAAAAGCTTGCCTACTTTGCCACTCATTACCAGGTATGCTGCTGAGCAACCCCGCTTTACGTTACTGGATTCTGTAGCCAACAGGATTTCCCTGATCGCTTTTTGCAGCGTTTTCAGTTTCCTGTTCATGTATATCTTCCTGCCATTTAATATTAATATGTGGTATGAAGGACAACAGCTGTCCCTGATGGCATTGTTCTTTATTTTTACCCTCTGCGGAGTGGCGGTGCTGAGCATTTCACAGTTCGGGCTGTTCCGGCTGAAATGGCGCCGCAGGCTCACCAACGCTACTTATCTCTGCTGGTTTATGGGCGAAATAGTGGGCATTGCCGTAATGGTTACCATGGTGGATGTAATGCTTGTGGATACCTTTTTCCTTACCTGGTCAGAGTTTATCAATACGCTCCGTTATATTGCCCTTATTTTACCGCTGCCTTACTGCATTGCCCTCCTGTGGTTCTTTACCAGGGAGAAGATGGCCCAGCTTCGCAGCCTCGAAAAAGAACAGGTAACCAAACCCATTACCGATCCCTGTATACTTATCCGCGATGAGCATGATAAACCTGTGCTTACCCTGCACCCGGGGAAATTACTGCTCATGAAGGCGGAAGACAACTACGTGCAGGTGTTTTATCTCTCGGGGAATACCATCAGTAAAGAACTGGTCAGAACTTCCCTGAAAAAACTGGAGTCTTACCTGTCGCCCGATACCTTCGTACGCGCGCACCGGTCTTACCTGGTAAACATCTCCAAAGTGGTTCTTTTTAAGAAAAATACAAAAGGACATTACCTGGAACTGGAAGGCTTGGGCGAAATCAGCGTGCCGGTATCCGCTACCTGTTTAACCGCCTTCCAGGAAAGATTCGCCCCCGCGTCCTGATTTTACCCCCAATAGCCCTGGTTTCGCCCCAAAGTCAATGGTACCAACACTTCCCGTGCAGGGATTTTGGTAATATCGCTATGCCGCAAAGGCAATAACGGCTAACAACCAAGCCATCTAAATCCCACCTGCCGATGTTAAGATCCTTTATTATCATAAGTATGGTATGCCTGTCCGGGTTATGCCTTACGGCAAATGCACAGATCGTGATCTCGGGCAACGTCCGCAACGCCGTTACCCAGGAAGTAGTGCCCGTTGTTTCCGTTACCATGAAGGAAGCACAGAACGGGGATTATACCAACGACCAGGGAAATTTCAAATTCTCTACCCGGAAAAATTATCCTGTTACCCTTATACTGTCGTCGGTGGGCTTCGAAACAAAAGAAATCATCATTTCCGGCCCCGGGTTCCAGCGCATAGCGCTGTCGCCGGCTTCGGTACTGGGAAAAGAAGTGGTGGTTTCTGCCAGCCGGTTTACACAAAAGAAAATTGAATCTCCTGTTACCATTGAAAGGATCAGCACCAAAGACATCATCAACTCCCCGCAGCCCAGCTACTATAACATGCTGCAGGGCCTCAAGGGAGTAGACGTAACTACTTCCAGTCTGCTGTTCACCACCATTACCACCCGCGGTTTCAATACCAGCGGCAATACCAACTTCACGCAGATCGTGGATGGTATGGATAACCAGGCCCCCGGCCTTAACTTCCCTATCGGGGCTATTATTGGTCTTACCGAACTGGATGTAGACAACCTGGAGGTGCTTTCCGGCGCATCTTCCGCATTGTACGGCTCCCGCGGCCTCAATGGCACCATGGTGATGACCGGCAAAGACCCGTTTAAATACCAGGGGCTCAGCGCGCAGATCACGCAGGGAGTAAATCACATAAAAAAAGGGAAATCCAATGATCCGCTGGGGCCATCGCCTTACTACGACTGGACCGTGCGATGGGGCAAGAAGGTAAGCGATAAGTTTGCCTTTAAAATAAATGTACAGTACACCCAGGCGAAAGACTGGATGGCCAACGATACCACTAATACCAATGGTCCGGGTGGTCCCCGGCAGGACCCTAACTATAACGGGGTGAATATTTACGGCAGCAAAACATCGGTAGACATTAACCCCTTCCTGGAAGGCGCCCTGGCACAGGTGCCGGAGCTGGAGCCTATCATAGCGCCCCTGCTGGCAGAAGGCCAGCATAAAGTGGCCCGTACCGGCTATACCGAATACGGCTACCTGAGCAGCGACGCTAAAATGTTTAAAGCCAATGTGGAACTGCGCTATAAGATCAAACCCAAACTGGAAGCCATCCTGTCAGGCACCTACGGGCAGGGCAATGCCGTGTACAGCAACGATACCCGTTACGCGCTCACCGGCTTTCACCTGGGACAATACCGCGCCGAAGTAAAAGCGGAGCACTGGTTTGTAAGGGCCTATACCTCCCGCGAAAATTCAGGGCATACCATTATTGCCATGCCTACGGCCCAGCTGATCAACGAAGCCTGGAAACCCAGCTACGACGGCAGTACAGGCGACGGCTGGTACCCGCAATACACCAGCGCGTTGCTGGAGGCCATGTCACAAGGCCAAAACTATATCGACGCCAGCAACCTGGCCAGGGCTTTTGCCGACCAGGGCAGGCCCGATGCCGGCAGCCCGCAGTTCCTCCATTTAAAAGACAGTATCTCCAATATTCCTACTTCCAAAGGCGGTACGCTGTTCACTGATAAGAGCCGCCTTTTCAATGCAGAAGCCCAGTATAATTTTACGCACCTGGTAAAGTTTGCCGAGCTGATTGCAGGTTTGAACTACCGTCTTTACCGGCTGGATTCCAAAGGCACCCTGTTCCCGGACAACAACGGCCCTATTGATGTAGCCGAATACAGTGCGTACGCCCATCTTACAAAAAAAGTGATCCGCGAAAAACTCAGCCTGGCCGCCGCTTTCCGGTATGATAAAAATACCTTGTTCGCCAGGCCCCGGGTAACTACCCGGGTATCTGCCGTGCTGGAAGTGAACAAGGAAAGTTTTATCCGTTTCTCTTACCAGAATGCCTACAGCTTTCCGTCTAATATACAGTCGCTCCAGAGTACCCCGATCGATTACAACAGCTTTGCCTCCGGCGGGTCCGACAGGCTGCTCAACGGCGTATACCAGTTCAATAAATACCCGGCTTATACGCTGGAAAGCGTGGATTCTTTCCAGCGCACAAAGAACCCCGCGGATCTGAAGCAGTTTAGTTTAAACGATATCAAGCCGCAATCGGTAGATGCGTTCGAGTTAGGCTACTCCTCGCTCATTGCCGGCCGGGTGCTGATAGATGTACTGGGTTACTATTCCACCTGGAAAAATTTCATCGGCTATGTGAACGTGGCCAATACGCCGGGCACCGCAGATCCCAATGCCTTCCTGGATCACAGCACCTATATCCAGTACAATATTGCCTATAACGGCGCGGAAAAAGTGAACACCTACGGCTATGCCGCCAGTGTGAGCGTGGACCTCTCGAAACATTTCCTGGCAAAAGTGAATTTCTCGTCAGATTTCCTGAAGAACCGGAACAACAGCCAGGTCAATAACTTTAACACGCCCAATTATAAATTCAACGTGGATTTTGGAAATACCGGCTTCGGTAAGAAGGAAAGATTCTCATTTAATACTACCTTCCGTTACAGACCGGCCTATTTTTACCAGATTGGTTTTGGCAGCGGTACGGTGCCCGCCTCGGCAGTGATCGACGCCCAGGTGAGTTACCGGCTCCTGCAGGCACATTCCACGATTAAACTGGGTGGGGTAAATCTCACCAATACTTACTACAGAAATGGCTTTGGCAGCCCGGCCATCGGGGGTATGTACTACGTCACTTTCGCTTACAATGTTTTCTGATTTATCTAAAATAAAACAACCTGTATATGAAACGGTATCCTATCTGTTGGTTATTGATAACCCTGTTGGCAGCCTGTCAGGGCCCGGAAGTAAAGGAGAAAAACGATTATAAAACCCGGCTTCAGTTTGGCCCGGGCGAGGAAACAAAAATTGCAGAAGCATTCCTGTCGCTGGCCGACAGCAGCAGCATCACCTTAAAGGAAGGCACCTACAAATTTGATAACCTCAGCATCGCCCAGGTGAATCATATTCTGATCCAGGGCGCCGGACCGGATAAAACCATCCTGGATTTTTCCGCCCAAAGCCAGGGTGGGGAAGGCATCCGGGTAACCGATGTAAAAGGCTTTACCATCGACGGGCTTACCCTGCGCGACTCTAAGGGCGACCTGATCAAGATCAACAAAAGCGAAAAGGTGGTAGTTACCAATGTGCATGCCATCTGGTCTGTATCCGACTCCACCAGCGGCGGATATGCCATCTATCCCGTGATGTGTAAAAATGTGCTGGTAGAGAACTGCTATGCACAGGGCGCCTCCGATGCCGGCATCTACGTAGGGCAAACCGATAGCGCCATTGTACGCAAATGCAAAGCATTTAAGAACGTAGCCGGTTGCGAAATAGAAAACACTTCCCATGCCGAGGTATACGATAATGAGTTCTGGGGCAATACCGCCGGTTTCCTCATTTTTGATTTGCCCGACCTGTCGAAACGCGGTGGTTTTGTAAAGGCGTATAACAATTACATGCACGATAACAACGAAAAGAACTTTGCAAAATCCGGCAGCTTTGGCTCCACCTGGGGCGTGGGTAACGCGGCTCCCGGCAGTGGTGTGGTGATCCTTGCAGCGTCGGACATAGAGCTGTACAACAACCGCATCATCAATAATAACTCCAGCGCTATTTCCGTAGTATCAGGTTTTTTTATTGATGAAAAGGCCGGCACAAAAATTAACGATCACTATTTCCCGATCCCCCGCAATGTGCATATCCATGATAATATCATGGAAGTGGGGCCTGCCTTTCCGCCGGCAGTATTTGAACATCATACCGGTAAAATACTGGTGGGTATAGAACAGAAACTCAATGCAGATGATCCGTCGCGGAAAAATGCACGGCTGCCTTTCATTACTTATGATGGCATTACCACCAACATCCTTACAAAAGGCACCGCGGTGAATCCTGATTCGCTTTGTATACAGCAAACGGGTCCCAATTTGTTTGTGAATGTGGATGCCATGAATATGATGTCGAAAAACTGGAAGCCCAGTACCGACATTACACCTTATGTATGTAAATAGTATTTGTATTAAAATTTTTAAGGGAGATGAGGAAGTCCTGTTTATTCGTGATGTGTTTAATATTATGGATCGCCGCCACGCAAAGCTGCCAGCAAAAGCCAGCGCCTGCTGCCACGGCCGGCCCGTTCCAGTTTAAACCGAAATTATCTGATTATGGATTCTTTACCGGCGTACTTAAAACATTGCAGCCGCGTAAAGGAGTAGTGAACTATGAGCTGGTAACATCCCTGTTCACCGACTATGCGGTAAAAGATCGCTTTATTGCTTTACCGGAAGGAAAAACCATTCATTATACGGATCATGGTCCGCTCGATTTCCCGGATTCCACTTTTATCATTAAGAACTTTGCCTACACCAACCCGGCACATGAAAAGATCATGATAGAAACCCGGTTGCTGTTCAAAGACCCGGCAGACCACCAGTGGAAAGTGATGAACTACCTGTGGAAAAACGACCAGCAGGATGCAGAGAAATGGATCCTGGGAAAAAAGATCCCCATCACCTTCCTGGACGACAACGGGCGTGAGCACTCCACCATGTACCAGATGCCCAACACGAACGATTGTAAACGCTGTCATATTAATAGCAGCGTGCTTACGCCTATTGGGCCCAAAGCGCGCAATCTCAATTTTGTACGGCATGGGCAAACGCAGGACCAGCTGCAGCAATGGGCCAGCAACGGGTTGTTGGCCGGGCTGCCTTCACTGGATAAAGTGCCACGCCTGCCGGATTGGAAAGACAGTCTCCATTACACGGTGAATGAACGCGCCCGCGCTTACCTGGATGTAAACTGTGCGCACTGCCACACCAAAGGCGGGGATGCATTTAATACCGGCTTATTCCTGGAGTATGAACAAACAGCCCCGGATCACCTGGGCATCATGAAATCGCCCGTATCCGCAGGCGGCGGCGCCGGCGGACTGGACTACGACGTTATTCCCGGCGATCCGCAACACTCTATCCTCGCCTACCGCATGAACAGTGTGGAGCCGGGCACCGCCATGCCCGAACTGGCGCGCACGGTGGTGCACGCAGAAGGGGTGGAGCTGATCAGGCAGTGGATCCGCGGGATGAAATAAGGCAAAGGCCTTCGGCCTTTGAGCGGATTTTGTCTGACTCAGGATTAAACTGATTAGGCTGATTACCTGATTTGATTTTGTAATTAAACTGATTTGGGGAGATTTAAGCGAAAATATATATCCGCTTAAATCTCCCCAAATCATTTAAAATCATAAAATCCAAAAAAATCAAATCAGGGTAATCAGCGTAATCAGTTTAATCCTGAGTCAGACAAAACCCGCGTAAGGCCGGAGGCCTTACTTGCAAGCACCCTCCACCAGCGGAATATTATCGAACTTCAGCGCTGCATTATCGCTGTTGAATACAGGCAAACCCTGGTGGTCCACGCTGTCGGCCAGTGCTTCGTAGGCTTCGTGGTCGGATATTTTGAAGATCGCCGGGCGGGAGCTTTCCACGCCTTCACTGTAGAAAACATATTTCCCCCGGATGATGCCGTTGCTGATAATGCCGTTGAACTCACCGGTGTTTTTATCTTTCTCAAAAAAGTTATACACCAGGGTGCCGGTAGCTACGCTGTCGTGCATAGTGATCCTGAGCTGGATAGTATCCTTGCCCAGTACTTTCTCGAAGCAATGATTGGATTTCTCTTTTTCCACCACCGGTGGCAGGGAGTCTTTTACAACATTGGTTTGTTGCTGTCCGCCCTGCTGGTTACAGGATGCAAGGATGCCTGCGCCGAGCGTCAGTAAAATGTAAGGTGTTTTCATATATTGAAAATAAGAAAAATGGCGCAATTGCCCTGATACCACCTTTTTATTTCCCCGGAAAAAATTGTAATTATGTGCCGCCACCGCCAGGCGTGGTGATATATCTTACAAACAATGAAAAAAAGAACCTCTTTACTGGCCGCTGTATTTTGCCTGCTGGCCATTACCGCTTCCGCTCAAAGCAGCGGGAACAACACGGAAGCAGCTGCCGTAGCAGCATGTAAAAAATGTTTGGTAATAGCGGAGCAATCACAACACCGGATCGTGATCGCCGCAGTGCCATCCGGCGAGGTGATCTGGGAGTGGAAACCGGAAAACTCCAATGTACAGCCTGCGCATGTAAAATGGTTCAGCAATCCCAGCGATGCCAAAATGGTGTACAACAATGAATACGTGTTAATGAATGCCTCCGGTGGCGGCGTAGCGCTCATCAGGGTGGCCGATAAGAAAGCGGTGTTCTATGCCTACGCGGGTGGCAATACCCATTCCGCCGAACTATTGCCCGATGGCAATATTGTAAGCGCTTCCAGCACCGGTAATTACCTGATGGTTTTTAAAACAGATACCCTTCATTTTCCCGATAACGTATATACGAAAAAGATCCCCATCGATTTCGGGCACAACGTAGTATGGGATGCAAAGCAACAACGGCTCTGGTCCGCTGCCAGGGAACATATGCATTCGTTCCGGTATAATTTTAACTGTAATGCCCCCGACCTGGCAGAGGATACCGTTTTTTCCCTTCCCGGCACTGAGGCGCATGACCTGTTTCCCGTGTATGGGGAAAATAATTTATGGCTTACCAATACCACCAATGTATACAAATTTGATCCGGTTACACAAAAGCTGACGCAGGCAGATGTGATACAGAAGAATATCAAAAGCGTTTCTTCCGCAGGAGATGGACTTCCCACCATCGTTGTGCTGCCAAAAGTATCCTGGTGGACTGATGAGATAATAGATGCCAAAGGGAAGCGGCTGTTCATCCGGAAAGGCTGGAAGATCTACAAGGCAAGATGGGTGGCGCCCAATACATTTAGCTACCCGGCAGGCGATCAGATGCATTTGTGCAGGTAAAACCCTTTAATCTTCGTACTTTTGCGGCAAATGCAAAAAGAAAAGTACGCAATAGGTAATATCCTTACCAATCTCAAGATCGATTCACTCAATGAAATGCAGCAGGCATCAGTGGACGCGAACAAGCATCACCATGATGTAATCCTGTTGTCGGCTACCGGTTCCGGTAAAACGCTGGCATTCCTGCTGCCCATCCTGGAGCAGCTCGATCCTGCCAATAAAAATACCCAGGCCCTCATTGTGGTGCCCTCCCGTGAGCTGGCCTTACAAATAGAGAAAGTGTTTAAACAGATGGGCACCGGGTATAAGATCACCGCCTGCTACGGCGGACACCTGCGGGAAACTGAGGAAAATAACCTGATACAGCCTCCTGCTGTGATTGTAGGCACACCCGGCCGGCTGGGAGATCATATCCGCAGGGAAAACATTACCACCGCGGCTATTGAAACCCTGGTACTCGATGAATTTGATAAAACCCTGGAACTGGGTTTCCAGGAGGAAGTGTCTTTCATTGTTGCATCATTGCCCAATATCAAAAAGCGGGTGCTTACGTCCGCTACGGAATCAGTGGAGATCCCTGATTTCCTGGCGCTGAACAATCCTGAGAAGCTGGACTTCCTGCCGGAAGAAGGCACCCCTGCCGCCCGCTTAACGATTAAGGAAGTTTTATCGCCCGAAAATGATAAGGTGGATACCCTGTTCCGCCTCATCTGTTACCTGGGGAACCGCTCTACTATTGTGTTCTGTAACCATCGCGAAGCAGTGGAGCGCACCAGCAAAATGCTGTCTGAAAAAAGTATTATCAACACCTTTTATCACGGCGCCATGGAGCAACGGGAGCGGGATGCCGCCCTCTGCAAGTTCCGCAACGGATCCGTAAATGTACTCGTTACTACAGATCTGGCTGCCCGCGGGCTTGATATCCCCAATATCCGTTATATCATTCATTTTCACCTGCCGCATACGGAAGACAGCTGGACGCACCGCAACGGCCGTACCGCCCGGATGGAAGCCAGCGGAACAGCTATCCTTATACTGGCGCCCGATGAAAAACGGATGCCTTACCTGGCGGATGAAGTGATAGAAAACATTGAACTGCCCGCTACTGCTACGTTACCGGAGAAACCTAAATGGACCACCATTTTTATTGGCGCCGGTAAAAAAGATAAAGTGAATAAAGTAGATATCGTTGGGTTCCTGGCAAAACAGGCGCATCTTAAAAAAGAAGATATCGGCTTAATAGAAGTAAAGGATTTCTTTTCTTTTGCAGCAGTGGTGAAATCGAAAGTGCAGCATGCACTGGAAGCGGTTAAGAATGAGAAGATCAAGAATAAGAAAGTGAAGATTGATATAGCGAAGTAGGGAAATAAGAATATTCAAAGAGGCGTCTCAATTTTGAGGCGCCTTTTTTATGTTTGTGAGGAAAGTTAAGAATATAGATAAATGGCAACGAAAACCAAGCTCAGCATACCACAATATGTATTAAATGATTTCCGTCATCTGCACCGTGAAGAGGGTGATATATCCAGCTTTGGCTACAGTAACCTGGATCCGGCAAAGAAGATGGCCGGTATGGAAATATATTCCAGTGAAGGATTACGGCCGGCGGTAGGACCTTTAAAATCCGATTTTTACCGGATCAGTATTACGCTCAGGGGAAGCGTGGATGTACAGCTGGGACTGGAACAGTTTAAACACCGGCCTGGTACCTTAAGTTTTACTTTCCCGGGGCAGGTGTTCAGTAAAAGCAATATCAGTGCGGATACTTTCGGATATTATATTTTGTTCAATACAGATTTTCTGCAGGAAATTATCCCGGGAGATAAGATGCAGACGGAGTTTCCATTCTTCGATTATACGGGCGTGCCCTTTATACAGTTACAGGAGGCGGAAATAACAGCGGTGGCCGATTTCTGCGGAAAGATCAACGAAGAGCTGCAGCAACACCGGCCGGGATGTGAGAAAGCGGTGAAGATGTATCTTTATTTACTGCTGCTCGAAGTAAAAAGAAGTTATGTAGCGCAACAGCTCCACTTAACGGCAACGGATACACGCAGTACCTACCTGGTGCCCCGGTTCAAAAAGCTGGTAAGCCAGTATTTTCTCTCTAAAAAAAGAGTATCGGATTATGCTGCACTGCTGGGCGTAACCCCTAATCACCTTAACCGCACGGTTAAAGAAGTAACAGGCCGCACCGCTTCAGACGCCATTGCAGAAATGCTGGTGCAGGAAGCCAAAGCAGTGTTGCGGTACACAGATACTTCTGTTGCGGAAATTTCCTACCAGCTTAACTTCAGCGACCCCGCGGGATTTAACCGCTTTTTCCGGGAACAAACCGGGCAAACCCCGCTGGCCTTCCGTAAAAATGCATGATCGGGTTAATACGATGCATGATCACGGTAACAACCTGCACCACTTTCTGCCCCAACTTTGCAGGTATAAATAACAACAATATGTCGGATTCATTTGAAAGTAAGAAAGTAATTATTGCCGGCGGTTCGTCCGGAATAGGGCTGGCCACTGCTGCTAAACTGGCCGGGGAAAAAGCGCATGTAACGGTTACCGGCCGTTCTGCAGCGCGACTGGCGGATGCGGCGAAAGCTGTACCCGGTATCCACACCGCCGCGCTCGACAGCGGTAACCGGAAAGACCTGGATGCTTTCTTTGATGCCCGGGGGAATTTTGACCACCTGGTGATTGCGGTAAGCGGATCGAAAGGGGCGGGTAAATTTGCAGACCTGTCATTAAAAGAATTGCGGGATGGCTTTGAAGGAAAGTTCTGGGCGCAGGTGAATACCCTGCAGGCCGCGTTGCCTTATGTGAACAAAGGAGGCAGCATTACCCTCATCACTGCGATATCCGCCATCAGCCGGGCGCCTGGCGTATCGGGGCTGGCCGCTATTAACGGTGCGCTGGAGCTGATGATCCCTTCCCTTGCAAAGGAAATACAACCCCTACGCATCAACGCAGTTTCTCCCGGTGTGGTAAATACGCCCTGGTGGGACTTCCTCCCCCCAGATGCCAAAAACGATACTTTCGGGCAGTATGCGGCGCAACTGCCGGTAGGCAGGATAGGAGAACCCGATGATGTGGCAGATACGATCCTTTTCCTGATGCGTAATGGTAATATAACGGGAACGGTAATACGCTGCGATGGCGGTTTGAGTTTATAGATTGTTTATACCCGCAATGCCCTCATGGTGCGCTGAAAGGCCTGCTGCAGCATTTCATCGCTCAGCGTAAAAGGAATACCGGATATAGCATGATGATCCAGGTGAAATTTAACGAGCGTATAAAACGGACCATAGGCAATGGCCCAGAACACCTCCCGTGGCAGGTCCACTATCTCGCCCTTTTTTATGGCATTTGCCACAAACTGTTGCATGGCCCTCTTGAAAACAACTTCCGGCGCATCATCCTGCTTTTTTATCAGCGGGGAATTGCGGAACTGTTCCGAGAAATGGTACTGCAGCGGGTACCTGAGAATATAGGCATACCTGTTTTTCCATTGCAGCCATAGGCCGGCTTCAAAGTCAATATCCGGATCAAAGCCGGCCATGGTATGTTGCACAAAGGTTTCCACCACAGCAGCGTATAACTGGTTCAGCAGGTCTTCCCGGTTCCTGAAATAAATATAGATGGTAGACACGGAAATGTTGGCTGCCTTGGCAAGTTTATGCATACTCAATCCGTCAAAGCCCTCATGAACAATCATTTCTATGGCCTTTTCCCGGATGGTCCATTCCTTATTTTCATCTTTTGCACGCATGGGACAAAGATAAAAGAATGATTGTTCTTTTAAAACTATAAATTAATAATCTTGCAGATCACAAAATTGCCGGGCGCCTCAAAAACACTATTTTTATTTTTTGCAATTTTCCGGATACTGATATTTTAACCGTTAACCGAAATGAGAAGTATATTAATGATTGGCCTGTTGGCGCTTTCTTTTCCTGTTCTTGCCCAGCCGGGGAAGGCGATCGAATACCGTATTAACTTTGAAGTAGGGGCTACCAGCTTTGAGTGTTTTGTAAACGATATACCGGTAGAGCAGTATTTCAGTGAAGGAAACGGCACATTAAATACTTCCACACCAATAAACGACGCCATTTTGAAATCCGGTACCCAGCACTGGAAGCTGGTACTGTATCCTTCGTTCAAAGACGGAAAGCAGCTGTCTGCGCTGCCTGAAAAAATAAAAGTGGTGGCTGAAGTGGAAGGTCTGCGAAAGAGCGATGGTGAGCAGGTGAGCAATGTGGAACTGGTGCATATCGACGGAGATCACCCCAATGCTTCTAAAACGGAGGCGGTATACGAAGGTTCCTTTGAAGCAAAGGTACCGTATCAGCTTACGGGGTGGAGCAAAAGTGTAAACCTGCAGCAGGAAGATGAAAAGGCCCTGCTGGCGGAATTGCTGGCTGCTTATGAAAGTTATGCCGGCTGTTTCCGGAAGAAGGATGCAGGAGCGCTGCACCGGTTTATACAGCACAAAGAGGAGGAAATGGTGAAGTTCTTTTACCTGGATAAGGAAGAAGCAGCAGCGCATTTAAGCGAATATTCAGACGATTTCAAACTGGACTATACCGTGCTTCCCATCGAGAAATACCGGTTGCGGTTTTATGGGAACGGGAAAATAGCTGCGCTGGAGCGCACAGACTATCCCAATACCGGTGAGCCGGTGGTTAGATATACTGTTAAAGGGCCGAAGGGCATGGAAACGGCATATATGTATGCCTATTTCCATCGCCCCGGGCCAGGCGCAAAGCTGGAGATGATCCGTTAAGGGAAATCATTATTTCAGATGAGCCAGGGAACTGCCTGCGGGCAGTTCATACGGATCTTTACCCGGTTCAAAGATCCTGGCGCTAAGTGTGCCTTCCAGTGTTAAAGCATCGTTATGTGCATAGATCCAGCTGCCTTCTCTTAACCCCAGTACCGGCGTGGCATTTTGCGTATGATATTCCCGGATACGGGTTTCGCGGGTTTCGCCCATATGCTGTGAACCTGGCTGCGGATCGAGGTAGTGAGGGTTGAGGTTAAAAGGGATCAGCCCCATTGTTTCAAAGCTGGGTGGGTATACAATGGGCATATCGTTGGTGTTTTGCATGGTAACCCCGCCAATGTTACTGCCTGCGCTGCATCCCATGTAGGGAGCGCCATTGTTTACTGCATCGCGGAGTGGAAGCATCAGTCCCTGTTCATGTAATTGTTTCACCAGCAGGAAGGTATTACCACCCCCTGTAAAAAAGCCCCTGGCATTTTTAATAGCGGTAGCCGGATCGCTGAAGGTATGGAGTCCGCGTACACGGATGCCTGCTTCCCCGAAAGCCTCTGCAGCCCTGCCGGTATAATCATCGTGCGAAATGCCGCCGGGGCGGGCAAATGGCACAAACACAATTTCGTCCACGCCTGCATACAATGTTTTCATAGCAGGTTGCAGGTATGCCAGGTAGGCTTCGCCAAATAAAGTAGAGGTACTTGCCAGTATAAAATGCTTCATAATGCTAAAAATTAAGCAAAGGTAACTAATCTTCTTCCGGCGATTGCCCGTGATCCAGGAAGAGGGAGCGGCAGTTTTCCGCCGGGCAGATATAAGTATAGCTATGATGCCGGTTGTACAGGTAAAAATATGCGCCGGCGTTGATCGTGTAATGGTAAGTCTCTTTATTGATCATTACTTCTCCCTTTACTTCGCATTCCAGGGTGTTGTACCTGTAGTGGATAGTTGGACCGTCGGTGGGCTGGCTGTTCCGGAAGATCTTCTCAATATCGGCATTGCTTAGTTTCCATGATCTGAACTCCGGTACATCATGGCGGGAAGTAATCACTTTACTGGCCGTAAGTACGCGGATCTCCGCATCTGCAGGGATAAACAGGCTGTCTTCCTCAATATCCACCGGCAGCGAATCTGCCGGCATTACCATTTGCTGCTCCGAAGGGGCAATGACTGCTGTTGCCACAGTATCTTTTGTTATTGTTTTTTCTTCGGGAGATGGGGGAGGCATGCAGCCTGCAATAAATAACAAACAAAAGAACATTTGTTCCTGGTTGGTGAGTGGCATAAATAAATGATTACGCTGTATTTTCAGCAAATATCGAACTTCCATGGAAAATCGAAAACAATATCCTCCCGAAATACCGGCAAGCGGGCTATAAATTTAAAAATCCCCCTATATCCAATCAAACAAATCAGTATAATCAGCGTAATCAGTGTTCCAAGACAAATTT
>NZ_DATMTE010001138.1:0-16881 GCF_035564935.1 Chitinophaga sp.
AAATGAAGTACTGTTTATCTCTATGCCTGCTGCTCGCTGCTGCCGGCCTTCGCGCGCAGAATATATTTCCATCTACCGGTGCAGTGGGTATTGGTACCACTTCTCCTGCCGCAAAATCATTGTTGCATATAAATGGGGGTAATCTTAAAATCACTAACCCGGCTCCATACCCTTTCGGGGTAAATATCAACATGAATGTGACCTCGGGAGCCTGGGCCCGCGAATTCAGCCTTTCTGCTAAAGATACAGGCAAGCTGGCCTCATTCGGGGCTTACGGCGGTGCAGATAGCCTGATCTATGCATATATTGGCGGTAATACTACCTCGGATATTGCTTATGCCGCCCCCTGGATGGTTTTCAGACCTGATGGCAATGTTGGCATCGGTACACTGAATACGTACACCCGTTTGTCTGTAAATGGCGGTGTTACTATTCTTTCGCCGGTTAATTCCGCTAATCCGCGACCGCCGGTATCTGCCGGCACTATTACTGGTGAAATAAGGGGAACCAGTCCGGGCTGGTATACCGGAGATGATGGCTTTCTACGGTTGAGCGCAGGTGGCGGATCATATGCAGGGGCCAAATCGTATATCGATTTATCCGGTTATACCGTTAACCAACCGGATCGGCATGAGAATATCGTAATGGGCACTGCGGGGGCGGAAAGACTGCGAATCGCGTCTAACGGCAACGTAGGCATCGGAACCAGTAACCCCACCGTAAAACTGGCCGTAAACGGCGATATCAAGGCAAAGCGCGTGAAAGTAACCACCACCGATTGGCCCGATTATGTTTTTCACCCGTCTTACCAGCTACCAGGCTTAATGGAGGTAGCAGGTTTTATTAATGAGCATCGGCATTTACCCGGTGTGCCTTCACAGGCGCAGGTAGAGCGGGAAGGCAGCGTAGATATAGGCGCTATGAATGAGATCCTTCTTAGAAAGATAGAAGAACTTACGCTTTATATGATCGAACTGAAAAAGGAGAACATCTCCTTAACAAACCGGGTACAGCAACTGGAATCAACATACCCTTAATATTAAAACAGCCTTGTAATATCGCATTACAAGGCTGTTCCTATAAAATCAATTCCGTTTCCCGCCGCGGGTGATTAAAAAAATGATCAGGCCCACCACCACTGCTACGGCTAGTATTCCGGTCCAAACGCCTGCTTTGAAAATTCCGCCTATCACTTCACAACTGCTGAGTAAAAGTACGAGGCACGACAGTAACAAATAAGTGAGGTTCTTCATATCGTTCAGTTTTAATGTTATATAACGCCAGACATATCCTGTACCAAAATATATTTGCAAGTGTCAGAATAATTAATAAGCTTTAGCAGATCAACCAGAACAGTATGAATCCAGGGAAAGCCTTCAGATCGGGGCTGCGCGTGGTGGATTCCCATTCCTCACTTTGGGGACTCTTTCTACAGGGCGACCGCCACGCTTTCGCCGAAATATACAATGCCCACATCAATGACCTCTTTCATTATGGCATGCATTTCTGCCAGGATCAGGAAAGGGTGAAGGATTGTTTGCAGGACCTCTTCCAGGATCTATGGATCAGCAGGGAGCACCTTACTGCCAATATCGGCAATGTACGCTATTATCTCATCAGCAGCCTGAGAAGACGGCTCCTCCGCGCATTACGGAAAGACCGCCGCTACCAGCACCGCGAGTCATGGGAGGCATTTGAATTTGAGTGCACACTGCCCCTCGAACATCAGCTCATCCAGCACGAAACTGCTGAAGAACAGAAACGCCTTCTCCAAAAAGCCCTCAGCAACCTGTCGCGGCGCCAGCGGGAAGCCATCTATCTCCGCTTTTTCCAGAACCTGAACTATAACGAAGTAGCCGATATCATGTCTATGCAGGTCGATTCTGTATATAATACCATCTCCAAAGCCATCGGCATCCTTAAAAAAAACCTTCCGCTGCCGCTCCTGTTGCTGTTTTTAGGGAAATAGAAAAAATATTTTTAAAAAAATGATGAGATTTTCATCATTACCTGCTCTTTATGTAAAAGCACGTTCTCTTGGCCTCCAGTGATTATTTATCATACACCGCCCGGGAGTTCGCGATGGATGAGGACTTTCAGCAATGGGTACTGCACCCGGAGCAAAGGAATGTGTTCTGGGAATCATGGCTCAGGCAACATCCGGAAAAAGAACCCGTCATCAGCAACGCCAGGCAACTCGTGCAAAGCATCCGCTTCCGCGATTATCCGCTGTCAGCACCGGATAAGGAACAGCTATGGGATGCCGTACTGAACGGCCTGGAAGAGGAGCACGAGGAAGAAGTGATACCTGTACGCCGCTCCAATTGGAGGAATGTATGGAAATATGCTGCCGCAGTAATTGTAGGAATGCTGCTTGCCGGCGCCTGGTGGTGGTGGAAACCTGCCGGCGAGCAACCGGCCATCCTCAGCACCTTTACCCGGCTGGGGGAAACCCGGAACCTCTTACTGCCGGATAGCTCGGAAGTAACGCTGAATGCCGACTCCCGCCTGCTGTACGCCGTTACCGGAACAGGCCGGCGCGAAGTATGGCTCGACGGGGAAGCCTTTTTTCATGTAAAACATACTGCGTCCCAACAGCAATTTATTGTGCATACTTATGATCATCTCGATGTGGAAGTTTTGGGCACGCAGTTCAACGTAAACAGCAGTGGTAAAGAAATAGTAGTAGTGCTGCAGCAGGGCAGCATCCTGCTGAATATAGGTGAAAACAATGCCGGTAAAGACGCGGCGTTGTACCTGCAGCCCGGTGAAATGCTCCGGTACAACAAGCAGGATGGCGATTATACCAAGAAAAGTGTAGATGCCGTACACTATACTTCCTGGCATACCGGCCGGTTAATTATGGATGATTTTACATTATCTGATGCCGCTGTTTTCATGGAGCAGGTGTTTGGTAAAAAACTGATCGTACGCGACACACAATTATTAAACTATAAAGTATCGGGTTCAATGCCTATCATTTACGATGCCGATACAATGATGACACAGCTGGGTAAGGTTTTCCGTATGCAATTCAACCAAAGAGGCGATGAAGTCTGGATCCATAAGCCGTAAAGCTCGCCGCTCAATTTTATAGATGTCTTATTCCTAATCGTTAAAACCTGTTCAAAATGAAAAAAGGTTTACGTGTTTTGCTGATGCAAGCATTGGCCCTGTATTTCCTGTCCCAAACGGTATCAGCCCAGGAAGCGGTTGTTGCCATCAACGAGCCGGTCCTCCCCGAAACCGGCAGCAGTGCGGAAGCACAACCCGATGAATCTTCCCTGAAAACTGTTCTTCATCTTATCGAAGAACACTTCAGTGTATCTATCGCCTATAAAAGCAACCTGGTTAAAAATAAAAAAATACAGCTATCGGTCGCCACGTGCCAGTCGCCCGAAGAAGCGCTGGGCAAAGCATTAGCCCCTTTTAACCTGCACTTCGAAAAGGTAAGGGAACACTTTTATATGGTTACCGAAAAAGTGCCGGCGCCCATACCTGCTGAACCTGGCACGGTACAACAACAACAACCGGTAAAAGGCGTGGTAAGAGACGAAAAAGGAAACCCCGTAGCAGGTGTAACCGTTCGTATTGCAGGCACCAATATTGGTACCGTTACCAATGCAGATGGCTCGTACACTATTTCCGCACCGGGAAAAAGTACTGACGAACTGGACATCACTTACATTGGTTACGAAGCACAACGTATACCCGTTAGCGGTAGAGCGCTTATTAATGTAACCATGAAAGAAGGTTCCAGCGCACTGAACGAAATAGTGGTTACCGGTTACACCACGCAAAAGAAAAAAGATCTTACCGGCTCCGTAGCGGTAGTGAATATAGATAACCTGAGAAAACAACCCTCCGGCCAGGTAACGGAACAACTGCAGGGGCAGGCATCCGGTGTTACCGTAATAGGTTCAGGCCAGCCCGGGGAATCTCCGCAGATCCGCATCCGCGGCGTAAATACTTTTGGCGCCAACTCTCCGCTATATGTAGTGGACGGCGTACCTACCACGGATATTGCCGATCTTAATCCCAATGATGTAGCCAGCCTGCAGGTACTGAAAGACGCCGGCGCCGCTTCCATTTACGGTTCCCGCGCTTCCAACGGGGTGATCATCATTACCACCCGCCGCGGCTCCGGTAAAGTAAAGGTGGCCTACGATGGTTATTACGGCCGCCAGTATCCGAAGAACGGCAATGTATGGAACACCCTCAATCCGCAGGAACAGGCCGACCTGAGATGGCTGGCGTACAAGAACTCCGGGCTGGATCCCGGAACAGCCCTTTATGGCAACGGTACGAAACCCGTTATCCCGGATTATATCCTGCCATCAGGCGCTATGGAAGGAGATCCCTCTGTTGACCCATCTCTCTATTATGTAAATCCAAATTATACCGACCTGGACGACTACAACAGTTTTTACCAGATTTCAAAGGCCAACAAAGCAGGTACCAACTGGTACCGCGAGATCTTCCGCCCGGCGCCTATTACCAGTCACAACGTGGCGGTGAGCGGTGGCGGCGATAAGGGTAACTATCTCTTCTCCCTCAATTATTTTAATCAGCAGGGTACTTTGATGAACACTTACCTGAGAAGGTATACGGTGCGTTCCAACACACAATACAATATCACACCGGGTATCAGGGTGGGAGAGAACCTCGCTTTTTCTATGTCAGAAAATCCTTCGGTAGATATCAATACATCAGATGCCGCTATTGGTCATGCTATGCGCGAGCAAAGCATTATACCGGTATATGATATCAAAGGCAACTTTGCAGGTTCCGCCGGCGACGCCCTGGGAGATGCTTTTAACCCGGTAGCCATGCAGTACCGCACCCGCAACAATAAAGGACTGAACACCCGTTTGTTTGGTAATGTATATGGAGAAGCGGACTTCCTCCGGCACTTTACTTTCCGTACCAGCTTTGGCGGAGAAGTAGTTTCCGGCTGGTCGCACTCCTTCCTGTTCCCTCAATATGAGAACAAGGAAAACGCTACCAGTAATTCCTATACAGAAGGCTCTAATAACGCACATAGCTGGACGTGGACCAACACCCTTACCTATCACCAGACGTTCAATAATAAACACGACCTGAAAGTAATTGCCGGTACGGAATCGTTCGACAGCCGCAGCCGCGCAGTTGGAGGTACTACAAAAGACTACTTTACTTTCGATGATTACTTCCCCGACCTCAGCACAGGAACCGGCACGCAAACCAACTACAGCAACCGCGAATCGGAAGGACTGTTCTCTATCCTTGGCCGCATAGACTATGCGTTTATGGACAAGTACCTTTTAAGCGCCACTTTACGCCGCGACGGTTCTTCCAAATTTGTAAACGACCACTATGGCACTTTCCCCGCCATTACAGCAGGATGGCGTATTTCACAGGAACAATTCATGAAGAAGATCACCTGGATCACCGACCTGAAGATCCGCGGCGGATGGGGCATTATGGGTAACCAGCTTAACCTCAGCGTTAACAACGGCTACTTCCTTTATGGAGGTAACCGCAATTCCTCCTACTACGATCTCGCCGGCGTTAACAATGGTCTCAATGCAGGTTTTGCAGGCACACAGATCGGTAACCCCGATGCCAAATGGGAAAGCGATGTGAATGCCAATATCGGTATCGATGCCAGCTTGTTTAACGGACAGCTCGATTTCTCCGCCGACTACTACCGTAAAGATATTAAAGACCTCCTGTATAACCCGGAGCTGCCGGGCCTTGCAGGCACCGGTGCGCAGCCTTTTGTAAACATCGCCCGCATGAAAAATGAAGGGTTCGACTTCTCTGTAGGATGGCATAAAAACATCAGCAAGGATCTGCAGCTGAACATCAGCGGTACGCTGACCACCTACAAAAACAAGATCGTGAAAATTGCCGATGGCGTGGACTATTTTGATAGCGACAGTCGCCGTTTTGACGGCAGCAACATCATCCGCAATGCAGTAGGACAACCGGTTTCTTCTTTCTTTGGCTACAAAGTGATCGGCTTCTGGAATGAGGAAGCAGAAATTGAAACGGCAGATAAACAAGCGCAGAAAGCGACTAATACGCCGGATGCTATTTACCAGGAAGGTGAAGGGCTGGGCCGCTTCCGCTACCAGGATGTGAACGGCGACGGTATCATTACACCTGACGACCGTACTTTCCTCGGTAATCCTAACCCCGATTTCTCCTATGGTATCAATCTCGGTGTTACCTACAAAGGATTTGATTTCAGCATTTTCCTGTTTGGAACACATAGTAATCACATCTGGAATAACGTGCGCTGGTGGCGCGATTTCTACCCCTCTTTTGAAAGTGCAAAAAGTAAAACGGCCCTGTATGATTCGTGGAGACCGGATCATCACAATGCTAAGGCGCCTATCCAGGAAGTGGACGGATCTACCAGTACACAAGGCGTGCCCAACTCGTATATGGTGGAGAACGGCGCTTATCTGCGCGCAAAAAATATGCAGCTCGGGTATACCTTCCCCACAAAACTACTGTCAGGCATACACGTAGAAAAGTTGCGTGTTTATATCCAGGCCGCCAACGTGTTTACCATTACAAAATACTCCGGGCTGGATCCTGAAATCGGCGGTTCCGATATCACCGATTTTGGTGTAGACGAAGGCGCCTACCCAAATCAGCGCCAGTTTCTCATTGGCATTAACCTGGGTTTCTAATAATTGCTCAATTTAAAAAAAGCAGGATCATGAAATCATTATATCATATACTTTTAAGTGTGGCCATTGCAACACCATTCATTTCAGGTTGCAACAAGAGTTTTCTCGACCGCACGCCGCAATCTTCCCTTGAAGAATCTTCCCTTACCAATAAGAAGGGCGTAAATACACTGCTCATAGGCGCCTATGGCGCGCTCGACGGGCAGGATTTTAAAGATGGAGATATGGTGAACCTCTCCGGTGGCAGCGGGTTTGCCGTGTCGCCCGATAACTGGATCTATGGCAGCATATGCGGTGGCGACGCCCACAAGGGCAGCGATCCCGCTGATGCCGCCGCCATACTGCAGATAGGCACCTTTGTAGGCAACGCGGCCAACGGCTTCTTTAATGATAAATGGCGCGTGAACTATGAAGGCGTGCGCCGTTGCAATTTTGTGTTACACATTCTTCCGAATGTTACCGATATGACCGATGATGAAAAGAAAGAACTGGCAGGAGAAGCCCGCTTCCTCCGCGCGCATTATTATTCAGACCTGAAAAAACTGTTTGATAATGTACCCTGGGTAGATGAAAATTCCAACAGCTTCAATAAGCTGGATGTAGATGAATATAAAATACCCAACGATAAGGACATCTGGCCGATGATTGAAGCAGACTTTAAGTATGCAGCCGAAAATCTGAATGAAGTACAGGATGTGGCAGGCCGCGCCAACAGCTGGGCAGCCAAAGCTTACCTGGCTAAAACATTGCTCTACGAAAAGAAGTATGCGGAAGCAATGCCCATTTTTGAAGACGTGATTGCCCATGGCGTTACTGCCAAAGGAACGCCCTATGCACTCACTACAAAGTTCCACGATAATTTCGATGCCTTTACAGAGAATAACAGCGAAGCCGTTTTCTCTATTCAATACAGCGCTAACGATGGCTCCGGCGGTACCGGTAACGCCAACCAGGGCGAGATGTTGAACTATCCTTACAACGGGCCTTTCAGTTGTTGTGGTTTCTACCAGCCTTCGCAAGACCTCGTGAACTCTTACCGCACCGATGCCAACGGGCTTCCTTATATTGATGACTTCAACGATCATCCCGTGAAGAGCGATATGGGATTAACCAGCAGTGCCGCCTTTACGCCGGATGCAGGTAACCTGGATCCCCGCCTCGACTGGACCGTTGGCCGTCGTGGCATTCCCTTTCTCGACTGGGGCAATCACCCGGGTATGGATTGGGTGCGCGACCAGCAATCTGCCGGTCCGTATGCAGCCATTAAAAATGTGTATATGCAGGCCACACAAGATAAGTACTATGATGGTAATGGCTGGGCGCCCGGTAACGCCATCAACTACGTGCTGATCCGCTTTGCAGATGTATTGCTGATGGCTGCCGAATGCCAGGCGCAGGCTGGAAGTCTCACTACTGCACAGGACCATGTAAACGCCGTGCGCACCCGCGCCGCCAATCCTGTTGGCTGGGTGAAAACCTACCTGGATCCCTCCAAACCAATGGGCGGATACACCAACATACCTGCAGCAAAGTATAACATCAAAACATATCCTGCCGGGGCCTTTACTGCCAATGGTAAAGCCTGGGCAATTAAAGCCATCCAGTTTGAACGCAAGCTGGAGCTGGCAATGGAAGGACACCGCTACTTCGACCTGGTACGCTGGGGCATCGCGCAAACAGAACTGAACCGCTATTTCAGCTACGAAAAGGAGATCACCACCGATGTAGCGAACGGCAACTTCACCAGCAAAAACGTTCGCTTCCCGATCCCGCAACGGCAGATTGACCTTAGCGTGAAAAACGGTACGGCCACGCTGAAACAGAACGCGGGATATTAGCGGATCGCCTTCGGCGATGCGAATTTTGTCTGACTCAGGATTAAAGTGATTACATTGATTACGCTGATTTGATTATTTTGGATTATAAATGATAAAAGAGATTTGGGAAGAAATAAGCGAAAGTATCCGCTTAATCTCCCCAAATCTTTTTAAATCCAAAATAATCAAATCAGCGTAATCAATGTAATCACTTTAATCCTGAGTCAGACAAACTCCGCGCTCTGCCCATTGGAGGCCACCTGCCAGTTCCCCGTCGCTGAACTCTATATGGATCACCCGCCGGTTATGCCCATTGCTGCTGCGTCCCGAAGCATGCATGAGTAAGGGCCGCATGATCATGATGCCACCTCGTTTTACCGGGCAGCTAACGTCCGGTGTTTGGTTCAGATCAATATGGTCGGGCCGGTGAATACCTTTTGCATGTGAGCCGGGCAATACTTTTAAAGCGCCGTTCTGCTCATCGGTATCGTCCAGGTGAATGCGGAGCGTGTAGATGCTTTCCAGTATACTGGCTGGCGGCTGCACTGCGTATTGGCCAGGCTTTACTGTCCATGGGCCATAACCGGCTACCGGCAATTTTTCCGTCACTGAAATAGTGAGATCCTGGTGCCATGCCACAAACCAGTTGGACTGGCCGGGTTTATCAAAATAAATGGATTTAACAGGAACATGATATTCTCCAAAAAGGCGATGAACAATTTGTGTTATCGCAGGTATAAATACTAATGGAATCATAGCCGGAACCTCTTGTAAAAAACGCCGGATAGCAAAGAGATCGCTGGTTTTACGGAAGAAGGGACTGTTCTGGTCCACACTATCAATCACACTGATCATCTCCCTTACAGATGTTTCAGAAAATACATCCGGTATTACTGTATATCCCAGCTGTTCCAGTTCTTCCTGGTAATGTATCATGTTCCCGTTATTCATATTAGTCGCATCAAAACAATTTCCACATCATCTTCAAATAAAAAACAATCCGCTTATATCTCCTCAAATCCTTTTAAAATCATACGAAATCAAATCAGCGTAATCAGCGTAATCACTTTAATCCTGAGTCAGACAAAATCCGCGTCAGACAAAATCCGCTGTAAACTATTTAATCAGCGTTATACTCCCTTTAAACCCGAACTTCTCGCCGTTTTCACAAACCGTTTGCATGGAGTAAATATAAGTGCCCATTGGCGCTTCCTTACTACCGCTACGGCCATCCCACCCGGAAGCAGGGGCATTGATGGGGAAGTGGGTGTTTTCAAAAACAAGAGTACCCCAACGGTCGTAGATGCGCAGCCACTCGATTTCTTTTACTCCTTTGCCTTTGGGATAGATCCTTTCGTTCCGGCCATCCCGGTTAGGTGTAAACGCGTTCGGCATAAAGATAGCACTCTGGTTGCAGAGTATATGTAACACAATATCATCGGAGGCTTTACAACCATATACGTTTTCTACTTCCAGCAGGTATTTTGTAGTGAGATCAGGCGATGCCTGTACCCTTGCACAGGTGCTGCAGTCGAGTGATTCCGCCGGGCTCCAGCGCCAGCGCACCACGTCGCTGCTGGTACTGGCCGAAAGATATACCGGGATACCGGCCATGATTTCACGATCTATTCCCGCATTTACCGATGGGGTTGGATTTACCCTTACCGTAAGTGATGCTTTGTTGGAGAAGCAGTTATCCTTATCAAACCCGGTTACTTCATAAACATACTGCCCGGTGCGCGGGATTGTAGCTATTGGCGCAGGAGAGGCGGGCTTGTCGATGCCCGTGCCGGTCCAGGTGTAGTAGTCGGTGCCCGATACATGGAGTGGTAGCTTATCACCCAGGCATAATACGGTATCAGGAGTGGCTTTTATTTCAAACGGTTGTACTACGCGGAGTTTTACTTCGTCATTATTAATGCATCCGTTATTGTCAGTTACTTTCACCTGGTAGGTGGTATTCACTATGGGGGCTGCTGCAGGCTCAGCAAGGGAGGGGTCATTCAACCCGGTAGCAGGAGTCCATTCATAGGTGCCGCCGCCGCCGGCATGCAGCAAGGTAGTGTTACCAAGACAAACAAACGAAGCGGGGGCGCTGGCTTTAATATCAGGCAGCGGTAAAACATTCAGCGGATGAATCACCTCATCCGTACAACCGTCTTTACTGGTAACAATGAGTTTCACCTGCACCAGGCCGGGTTGAGCGAACGGCAGGGCGGAAGGTTGCTGCGCATCACTGGTTTGGGTATTGCCGAAATCCCAGCTCCACATAACATCACTGGTTTTGGTAACGCTACCGCTGAAAGTAACAGGCACATCTTTACAGGCCTGATCCGGTGCACTGATGGCAGCTAACGGTTTCGGATATACGTTTACCGGCACTTCTACTGTTTGTTTACAGCCATATTTTGTGGTGGCGGTCATACCGAATTTATACTCACCTATTTTATCCAGCTGAAATACCGGTGTGGTGGTATTGATACCTGAAGGCGTAAGCGAGGCATCATATGTCCAGGTATAGACAGGAGCAATGCCCAGTTCCTCTACGGAGTAGCTGTTGAACACCGGCGCAAAGGTAAGTTCGCCGGCATCGCATATTTTAGCGGGTGTTGGATTCAGTTTAATATCCAGCTGGTCTATCACTACCGGGTGATCCAGGAAAGCGCTGCCTTTGCAGCCTGCGTCGTCTTTCAGCAGCAGTCTTGGTTTATAAATTCCAGGTTCAGTGAAATGGTGCTTTATTTCAAGATCAGTAGTTTGTTCAACGTTACCATCTGTAAAGTCCCAGCTGAAGGTGGTGGCATTTTCCGGTTTGATGGTGAAGGTGATTTCTTTTTCAAGACAGCCGCCATCGGCGCTGGTGGCAATGGTGGCGTAAGGTCCCGTAACAATCACTATTTCGCTGTATTCATCTTCCGTATCTGCATCACCTTTTACTTTAAGTTTTACGGTATAATGCCCGGACTCTGTATAAGTGTGTACCGGGTTGAACTGATCGGAGGTACCGCCGTCGCCGAAATCCCAGGAGCAGGTGGTGTAGTTGACGGAAGTGTTGGTGAAACGGAATATCATGGGGGCGCATTTGCTACCGTTCACAAATTCCGAGGTATAAGTAAATCCTGCGCCTACAGCGGATACTTTGATATTTTGGGTAATCTTATCGGTACAACCGTTATTATCTTTCAGTTGCAACGTTACCGGGAAAAGTCCCTTGTCGGGGTAGAAATGGGATACATAATAAGGTTCATCCGAGGTGTTGCCATCGCCAAAGTCCCATTTAAGCTCAGTGATATAGCCGCCTGTTACGTAGGAGGTATTGCCGAAATTTACAGTGCTTCCGGGTTTCACCAGGTAGTAGTCTGCATAAAATGACGCCACCGGGCCATTCACCTGCAGGGATTTTCCACCGGTGGTGTTGCTGCAGCCATCCTGGTCGGTAACAGTTAAGGCAGGATAAAAATAGTTGCCCGCCTGTTGGTAGGTATGTTTGAATGGTTTGCTGGTGAAAGTTTCCAACGGAGTGCCATCACCAAAATTCCATTGCCATTTTACTATTTTATTACTGTAGGTAAGATCTGTGTTATCGGTAAATGTAAGTTCAGTGCCTTTGCACTGCGCTTCTGTAGGGAGATTAAAATCGGCGATAGGGCCGCGTGTTTTCACCTCAATAACATTGCTGGTGTCATAGCAATATAGCTGGTTCAGCATGAGCAAACGTGCTGTGTGTTTACCCGGACTGGGATTGGCATAGGCATAGGTGCCATAGTTGTATCCCCAGGAGGTGTTTGTTTCATCTATTTGCCAGTAGTAGGGATCATAATTGTAAATACCGGTGGCAGCGGAGGTTACTTTAAAAGTAACCGTTTCACTGCTGCAGAGATCCGTTTTATCAGCGGTGATGGTAACGGGAGATGACGCAATAATGGTGACCGTTTTACTCAGGTAGGTATTACAGTGGCCGTCGGATGTTGTGAGTTGTATAGTATAGGTGCCTGATTTGGAGTAAACATGTGTAACAGTGCCGCTTTGTTTGGTATATGAGGTATCTGTGCCGTCGCCCCAGTTCCATTTCCAGCTATTGGCGCCTAATGAGAACTCGCTAACGGTAACGGTAGTACGTTTACTACAGTCTACCGGTTCAATATTGAATCTGGGAAAAGGATTTACCGTTTTTATATAGGCTTTTTTGGTGATGGTATTCCGGCAGGACCCATTGGAAACCGTTAAGGTGATATCATAAGTACCAGGTTCCGAGTAGCTGTGCTGGGAGGTACTCCTGTAGCCATAACCGCCGTCTCCGAAATCCCATGCCCAACTGTTGCCAACATCCGATTTGTCGATAAAGGTAGTAAGGGTATTACCGCATACTTCGGGAGCACCGGGAGAGTAAAAGTCGGGGGTAGGTTTTTTATATACTTCCACGCTGCCGGCAGCTGTTTTTGTTCCCGTACAGCCGTTGCCGGTAGTATACTGTAATGTAACTGTATAAATGCCTGCCTTGTTGTAAGTGTGCTCCGGCTGCGCTTCTGTAGAAGTAGTGCCATCGCCGAAGGTCCACAGGTAGGTTTTAATAACATCATTATTGGTAACGCTGGCGTAAAAGGAAGCTTTGAGTCCTTCGCAGCCGCTGTTGTTCGATATATAGGGATATACATCTGTTTGACTGATGTACAGGTAATTAGTGCTGTAATTAACGCACCCGTCTTTACTGGTGGCGGTGAGGTTTACATAAAAGGAGCCTTCCCGGTTATATACATGGGTAGGATCCTGCAGAGTGGACGTTTGCCCATCGTCAAAATTCCATTGCCAGCTGGTGGCGCCAGCCATATTGGCTTTGAAGTTAACGGTTGCCGGCACAGCGCAAATAGGTTTGTTATCCGTGCTGATCTGCCCGGTGGGTGTTGGTTTTACGGTAACAGTTTTCTCCACTACATCGGCGCAGTTGCCGTACATGGCGGTGAGTTTGATACGAAGCGGCCCTTCTGCAAAGGGACGGTAAAGGACACTGTTCTGGTACGACCAGGCATATTCTCCATTGATTTCCCAGGTGGTGCTTTGCGGCTGAACGGGTGAAAAGGAAGCCTGGAACTGGGCTTCCTGGTTGGTACATATCAGTGAAGGGGTAGTGAAGGTAGTAGCGTAATTAGCCACATTGATGTCGGTAACTGATTCAGTAGCAGTACAACCCCGTTCATTCGTCACCGTTAGTTTAATACTATGCGTGCCTTTGGTAGTAAAGGTATGTTTCAGCGGATCTTTCAACGTACTGGTACCGCCATCGTCGAATTGCCACTTATAGGCGAGGGTACCCGTACCGGTGGAGGTGTTGGTGAACAGTACATCTACCGGCGCTTTACACAATGTTTTCTCCGCTACACTGAAGCTGGCGTTGAGAGCCGGGGCTACATCCACCACTTTCTCCAGTACTTTAAAGTTCGTACAGCCGTAACTGTCAGTTACCGTGAGAATGACGCTGTACACCCCGGGTTTGGTATAAGTATGGCTGGGGGAACTGCCGCCGTTCTGTAAAACTTCGCCGTCGCCAAAATCCCAGCTGAAGTTCTGCAGGCTTCCTTCTGCGGTAGATTTATCTGTGAAGGTAGTAGTAAATGGTACACATCCTTTTCCGGAAGACACACTGAAGCTGACCACAGGTTTTGCTCTTACCGCAATGTAATCTGTTTTAACGGCCGTTTTGCTGCTGCCATCACTGAAAGTTACTTTTAACGATACCGTATACTTCCCTGTTTTTACATAGGTAGCGCCGGGATTTTTTTTGGTAGAAGTAGTACCATTCCCGAAGTTCCACAACCAGGCAACAGGGTTGCCGGTGGAAAGGTCCGTGAAACTGGTAATGAGCGACTCACAGTCGCTGGTAGCGGATGCACTAAAATCAGCGGTTTGTTGAGCAACAGCACTTAAGCGGATAAAGAAACAGAACACAAGGGATACGACAAATTTGCCTCGGACAGGGAAACGGTACATTGGACTTATAGGTATATGCGGTAAAAATAGGCTTTTCCCCGGATATTTGCTGTGCCTGGTGTCACTAGAATATTATGTTTCGCTGTACGATTAATGTTTAATTTTAAAGATCTTAAAAGCAGCATTTTATGTCACATTTGTTCAGTCCCCTGCAATTGAGGGAAATTACTTTCCGGAACAGGATAACGGTATCGCCTATGTGTGAATATTCCTCCACCGACGGTTTTGCCAATAACTGGCACCTGGTACACCTGGGGAGCCGGGCAGTGGGTGGCGCCGGCCTGGTGCTCACCGAAGCTGCAGCCGTATCGCCGGAAGGCCGTATTTCCATCCACGACCTGGGTATCTGGAAAGACGAGCATTTACCTATGCTGCAGGCCATTACGGCTTTCATTACTGAGCAGGGCGCGGTGCCCGGCATTCAGCTGGCGCATGCCGGCAGGAAAGCCAGCACGGTAAGGCCATGGGAGGGAAGCAGGGCTTTACCCCCGGAAGAGGGCGGCTGGCAGGTAGTAGCCCCCAGCGCTATTCCTTTCAACGACGTATATCCTATGCCGGTAGCACTCACGGAAACAGGCATACGTAAAGTGAAAGATGATTTCGAAGCCGCAGCTATCCGTGCACTGAAAGCCGGTTTCCGGGTGATTGAAATACATGGCGCACACGGTTATCTTTTACATAACTTTTTATCTCCCCTCAGTAATCAGCGTACAGATAAATACGGAGGCAGTTTTGAAAACAGGATCCGCCTCCTCGTGGAAACAGTTGAAAGAGTACGCGCAGTATGGCCGGAACAATACCCGTTGCTGCTGCGTATTTCTGCTACCGACTGGGCAGAAGGCGGCTGGAATCCCGGAGAATCGGTGAAGCTGGCAACTATTGTAAAAGAGAAAGGAGTGGACCTGATAGATTGTTCCTCAGGCGGATTGGCCGCACATCAGCAAATTAAGATAGGACCTTTATACCAGGTACCTTTCGCTGAAAAGATCCGGAAAGAAGCCGGTATTGCCACCGGCGCGGTTGGACTGATCACGGCTCCTGAAGAAGCGGAATCGATCATTGCCAACGGCCGTGCCGATATGGTGTTAATGGCCCGTGAAATGCTGCGGGACCCTTATTTCCCGCTGAGAGCGGCACATGTATTGGGTACGGAAGTAAAATGGCCGATACAATATGAAAGAGCGAAACCGAGAAAATAATCAATAGCCGTTAGCAATGAGGCTAACGGCTATTGATCAAAAACTATTTCAGGATGGCTTCAATAGCGTCCAGTTCTTCTTTGGAAAAGGCGGTGTTCTTCAGTGTATCCAGGTTATTGTCCAGTTGGGCAACGGAGCTGGCGCCAATTAATACGGTGGTGATCCGTTTATCTTTCAGGATCCAGGCCAGCGCCATTTGGGCGAGTGATTGCCCGCGTTGCTGCGCCAGTACATTCAGCTTTTTGACTTTCTCTATCCTTTCGGGGGTTACATCGCCTTCCTGCAGAAAGCCGGAAGGTTTGCTGGCGCGGGATCCGGCGGGGATACCGTTCAGGTAGCGGTCTGTAAGCAATCCCTGGGCCAGGGGAGAGAAGGGGATACAACCCACGCCGTTGGCTTCCAGTACATCCAGCAGTCCTCCTTCTATCCAGCGTTCAAACATGCTGTATTTAGGTTGATGTATAAGGCAGGGTGTACCAAGTGATTTCAGTACTTCCACCGCTACTTTGGTTTGTTCGGCGTTGTAGTTGGAAAGTCCCACGTACAAAGCTTTCCCCTGTTGCACAATACTGTGCAGCGCGCCCATCGTTTCCTCAATGGGTGTGGCCGGGTCGGGACGATGCGAATAGAAAATATCCACATACTCCAGCTGCATACGGCGCAGGCTCTGATCCAGGCTGGAAACAAGGTATTTGCGGGAGCCCCAGTCGCCATAAGGGCCGGGCCACATGGTGTAACCTGCTTTGCTGGAAATGATCAGTTCATCCCGGAGATGCCCGGTAAAATCCTGTTTCAATACTCTGCCGAAATTTTCCTCTGCACTACCGGGTGCCGGGCCATAGTTGTTGGCCAGGTCAAAATGGGTGATACCCTTATCAAAAGCATTGTGAATGATACTGCGTCCGTTTTCAAAATTATCAACAGAACCGAAGTTGTGCCATAGGCCCAGTGATACGGCAGGCAGTTGTAAACCGCTTTTGCCGCACCTGTTATAGGTCATATTATTATACCTGTCTGCTGCGGGTGTGTAATGCATGGAATTTTAATTTTAGGGAAACAAGATAGAAAAAAAAGCGGATTTTGTCTGACTCAGGATTAAACTGATTACATTGATTACGCTGATTAGATTTTGCAGGATTTTAAATGGATTCGGGGAGATAAGAGCGGATTGGATGGTGTGGGGTAAAATAAGTTTGG
>NZ_DATMTE010001139.1:0-14966 GCF_035564935.1 Chitinophaga sp.
AATTTAACACGGGAGCTTTACCGCATGGGGTTTGATATAAAAATTTTAATCAGGCCTTCGGCCGATGTGAAAGGCATTGAAGACATTCCCTGTGAAATCTTTTACGGGAGCATCAGTAATAACAACGATGTATATGAAGCCGTTAAAGGTTGCGATACAGTGATCCATGCCGCCTGTATTACAGAACAGTGGGGCGTTTCCTTTGCGGAATATGAACAGGCCAATTTCACCGCTACCAAATATATTACGGCAGCCTGCCTGGCGCATAAGGTGCAGAAATTTATTTACGTAAGCACCGCCAATACCATTGGCCCCGGCGATAAAAACAGCCCGGGTAATGAACTGAACGGGTTCACCTTATTCAATGCCAACTCCGGTTATATCAACAGTAAATACCTCGCGCAGCAGTATGTGCTGGAACAGGTGGCCAGCAAACACCTTCCGGCTATTGTAGTGAACCCCACCTTTATGATAGGCCCGCATGATGTGAAGCCCAGCTCCGGGAAACTGATCCTCTACGGGCTGAAACGCCGGCTGCTGTTCTATCCGCCCGGGGGCAAAAACTTTGTGCATATCAAAGATGTATGCCGGGGCATTATCAATGCCATTGAAAAAGGTAAAACAGGCGATTGCTATCTCCTGGCCGGCCAGAACCTGAGCTATGCCGAGTTTTTCCGGCTGCTGAAAAAAGTGTCCGGCAGGCGGCAGCTGCTGATCCCTGTCCCTGCCTTTATCCTGAAAGCCGCTGGTATCATAGGTTCCCTGCCGGGCATCTCCGGAAAATTAAATTATACCACCGCCTACATGCTATGCCTGGATAATTACTATTCCGGCAAAAAATCAGAACGGGAACTGCAACTCAGTTATACGCCGGTGGAAGCCGCCGTTACAGGCGCATTTACCTGGTTTAAAGAAAATAACTACATTTAGTAACAGACAAAACAGCAGATGAACTTCCAGGAAAATGAAAAATTATTCTCGAGCAAACTGTTCCTGTATCTTTCAAGGATACTGATACTGTATACTTTCAGTGTCATCTTCAAATCCTTTGACCATACGTTCACAACAGGATTGCAGATCATGGACCTCAGGAGCCAGATGTTCAGCCTGTTCTATATACTGTTTGGCCTGGCCGCCTGGGAAGGCGCCTCCTGGCTGGCCCGTACCGTGGAAAGGAAAACAATAAACAAACACACCCCCGGTAAACTGGTGTTCCTTTGCGCTTCACTCCTGGTATATGGTATGTTGGTGGCTTATCTCTTCGGCTTCTTCTATTCGGTAACCGACATCGTATTGTTTAACCGCTATGAAGCATGGGAAAGTTTCAGGCATTTCAGCTACGACCTGAACTTCGGCGCCTTTATGTTTTACCTGCTGATCTTAACCTTCAACGGCATCATCTTTTATTATTCCGGCTGGAAAGAGTACCAGCTGCAAACAGAACGGCTGATGCGGGAAAACATCCAGGCCAGGTACGATGCACTGCGCAACCAGATAGACCCGCATTTCTTTTTCAATTCACTCAGCGTGCTCACCAACCTGGTATATAAAAGCCCGGACCTTTCCGCCGATTATATTACCCAGCTGGCTAAAACATACCGCTACATTCTTGATAAAAAGTTTGAGAACCTGGTACCGGTACAAACAGAACTGGACTTCCTCGACGCTTACCTGTTCCTGATCCACATCCGCCACCAGCAAAGCATACAGTTCAGCGCCGACATACCGGAAAAGATCAGGCTTAAAGGCATGATACCACCGGTAACCCTGCAAATGCTGATAGAAAACGCGATTAAACATAACCGGTTCTCTGCACAGGACCCGTTGCTGATCACCATTAAAAGCGACGATCATTTCCTCGTGGTATCCAATCACAGAAGACCTAAAGTACATCCTGAAATATCTTCCGGTATAGGACTTGAAAATATTCAGAAAAGATATGCGCTGATCAGCAACAGCAACATCGAGATCAGCGAAACAGAAAACATGTTTATTGTAAAATTACCCATTATCAACGCTTCATGAGAATAGTTATTTTTGAAGATGAGATGCATAATGCCGAACGGCTGATCCGGTTACTGCAAAAATGTGATGCCAGTATACAGGTGGTGGCAGTAATTACTTCCGTAGCAGAAGGGATCCGCTGGCTGGAACAACAACAACCGGTAGACCTCATGCTGATGGACATACAATTATCTGATGGCAACTGCTTTGAAATATTCAGCAAAACAAAAGTACGCACCCCCATCATCTTTACCACCGCATATGACGGCTTCGCGTTACAGGCATTCAAAGTAAACAGCATCGATTACCTGCTGAAACCCATTGACCCCGACGACCTGAAGAATGCGCTGAAAAAGTACGAACAGTTCAGACCTGCCAATAATTACACCGTAGACATCAGCCGCATTGCAGAAGAGTTCCTGCGCCGCGACAGCGCCCGTTTCATCGGCAGGATCAACAACCAGCTGATCTATGTAAAAGCCAAAGACATTGCCTGGCTGCAATTTGCAAGAGGCACTACCTGGGCCACGACCGTCGCCAACCAGCGCGTACCGCTCGACTATTCACTGGACCAGATGGAACAGGTGCTGGACAAACACCAGTTTTTTCGCATTAACCGGCAGTTCATCATCCAGATAGACGCCATCAAAAAAATCACCACTTACTACAATAGCAGATTAATTCTTCAATTAGCACCCGATGTTGATACTGATGTTATTATTAGCCGTGAAAGAGTTACTGAGTTCAAAAACTGGCTCGAAGGGAAGAGCGAGACCTCCTCTGGCTGATCGCAGCGGAGTTTGTCTGACTCAGGATTAAGCTGATTACACTGATTACGCTGATTTGATTACTTGGATTAAAATGATTTGGGGAGATATAAGCGAAAATATATATCCGCTTACATCTCCCCAAATCATTTAAAATCATTACAAAATCAAATCAGCGTAATCAGTGTAATCAGCTTAATCCTGAGTCAGACAAACACCGCGTTTACATTCGCAGGTAGCCGTTGATCAGGGCGCCTAGTTTTTCGTAGCCTGCTTCCTTGGGATGCAGGCCATCGGAGAACAGTTGTTCATCAATTTTTTTGTCTGGTTGCAGGAAGAGTTTCCCCGCATCCACGAAGCGGATGTTTTTATTGGATGCTTGTTTTGCTATCAGTTTGTTGATGGCTGCTACCCTGCTTTCCATATTGCGACGCGGAAGGATGCCCATGAGAATGATGTTGGCGGAAGGTTGCCGGGCCTGTATCTGCTGCAGGAGGTATTTAATGCCTGAAACAATTTCCTCATCAGTGTTTAGCTGGAGATTATTAGTGCCTATCATTAATACAATGTACCGCGGTGAGATGCCGTCCAGTTCACCGTGTTGTACACGCCATAACACATTCTCTACCCGGTCCCATCCAAAGCCCATATTGATGGCTTGTTTTGGCTCAAAGTATTTATCCCATGAGCTGGTGCCCCTGCGCACTTTTGCTACGGGATTGCCGCCCCAGAAATGCGTAATGGAATTACCCATGAACACTACTTTGGGTGAATGGGCTTTGTTCCAGGCCAGTACTTCTTCATGCCGGGTTTCCCAGTCGTAATTGGCGGCATCGCGGCGTTGGGTAACGGGTGTAGTGGTAACGGTATTGCCGGCTTCCTCATGAAAAATGCTGCGGATCTTTTTCGCATAGGCGTTGGCGTAGTGCATCATACCAATATCATTGGGATGTGTGCCATCCACCATGCTTTCTATGTCCTGGCCTATTTCGTCTTTCGTTAGCAGGCTGATGTTCTTTACACCTGCTTTCAGGAGGGAGTCCATTACTTCCCGCAGGGTGATATTTACATTGGTATAAGAGGCTTTGCGGATAGAGTCCATTTCACCATCCGAATAACCGTCGTGTTCCGTTAACAAAATGGGAATACCCGGTTTTTGCTTTTGCAGGAATGTAACGGCATTGGTGATACGTTTTTTCAGTTCCGCACCGGCGTATTCTGCGCGGGTGAGGTTAGGCAGGCAATCCAGTACAAACAGGCGCGGGTCCAGTTCCGCTATCCGGTCCAGTACTTCCTGTTCCAGGCGGCCATTACCGGAGAAAGCCAGGTTAATGACCGGCGTTTCCAGCTGACGCGAAAGGATGTTGGTCCATGCCATGCCCGGGCGTGATGCACATGCACCCTGTGCAATGGAGGTGCCGTATATTACTATGGGCGCCTCTTTACGTACCGGTAACGGTTTGAGCATACTTTCCTCCGGCACGGAAACGGTGAACCATTTTACCGTGTTATATAAAGGCAGGTAAAGTGTATAGTCGATGTTTTTTACATGATGATCATACTTTTTCAGGTGTATAAACCGGTACGTGATGGTATCACCGAAATTGTATTTCCCGGCGCACCACATCCATTGCCCGTCGATGCCCTTAGCGTAGAGATCTACCCCGCTCACACCGGTGGCGGCCATGTGGGGCATGGCAGTAGCGCCCGCCACGGTATACTTCACCACTATTTCGTCCGCATCTGTTCTGAAGCGGAGACTAAGCCCCGCGCTGTTATTCGACAAATGCCATACGGGTGGCCGTACTTCCTTCTCCGATCTCGCCGGCAGGCGGTCGTAATAATTTTTTATCCCTGTTTTCCATCCCTGTCCTTCCAGTGCATAAACGCTGTCGGTAGCCGCCGGCGTCCATGTTTTAAAAGCACGGGGTGTTTGTGCAAAACCGCCGCTTACGGATAACAGTAACGCCGCCATAACGGGCATCATTTTCATCTTCATAATACTATTGTTGTGCTGTAAAATTTAATATCCCCACTTTTTCATTACGGCCAGGTCGTCGCGCACTGCATCCAGCGGCGCCTGTCCCTGGTAAGATTCCTGTTCAATAATAAAGTGTTTGGTACCACCGGATTTTTTACCGAGATCAATCACTTCCTTCACCGGAATGATACCTTTACCTAACACGGTGCTTTCATACTTACCCCCCATTTCGCCCTTGTCCGTTTTAATTTCATCTTTCACATGCATCAGCTCAAAGCGGCCAGGGTACTGTTTAATGATATCCAGTGCAATACCTCCGGCATGGTACATGTTACCTATATCCAGCTGCTGCGCTACCAGGGAAGGATCGGTGTTTTGCAAAATGAGATCGAAGATCTTCTTACCGTTCAGCTGCTGACCAAATTCAAAATCATGGTTATGGTAGCCAAACTTCATCCCTGATTTTTTACATAACGCACCGCTTTTATTGAATACATCCATATAGGCTTTGAAGTCGTCGTAGTTTTTACGCAAACTTTCATCCAACCATGGGCTGATCACATAGTGCTGTCCTACAATGGCTGCATCTTCCACGGTATATTTCCATTCATCGGTAAAATCATTCTTTGCGGCATCCCAGTGTTGTTTGCCCATTACGGTATGACCGCTTGGCATCAGTAGCCCGAGACCATCCAGGAGTTTTTTGAACTCTTTGGCGGAGTAGCCATAGAATTTCCGTTGGCTGTATCCTGCGTGTTCCACGTTTTTATAGCCCATTGCCGCTAACTGTTTCAGGGTTCCGGACGGGTCTTTCTTCATATCATCGCGGATAGAATACAGTTGGATGCCTAACACCGGTTTGCGTACGGCGGCTGCCAGCAGGTGATCCGGTAATAGTGCGGCGCCGGCAATAGCGAGGCTGCCTTTCAACAGGAAACTTCTTCTTGAAATACTCATAGCAAAACGATTTTAGATGTTGAATAAATACTGTTAAAGTGAAAATGCGAGATAAGCGTCTCCCGGTTTCTTCCCCAGTTTGCCACCGCCGCAGGCAACCACTACAAACTGTTTTCTATCCACTTCATATACCGCTGGCGTGGCAAAGCCACAGGCAGGCAAATCAGTTTCCCACAGCAGCTGTCCCGTTCTTTTATTAAATGCCCTGAATTTGCTGTCGGCCGTAGCGGCAATGAACAACAGGCCGCCCGCGGTAACTACCGGTCCGCCATAATTTTCTGTACCGCTGTGAATACCTTTGGCTTTCAGCTCAGGGTAATCGCCCAGCGTATCTTTCCAGAGCAAAGCTCCCGTGTTGAGGTCAATGGCGCTTAGCGTGCCCCAGGGCGGCATTACAGCCGGGTATCCTTCTTTCGTTAAAAATTTATTATACCCGGTAGTATGATAAGGTAAATTCGTATATGCATCTACGTTCTTATGCGGCGCAGTAAATGGTTCCTGTTGTTTTGTCTTCAGGTCCAGTACAAAAACGGCCAGTGCTTTTTGCTCGCTGCTGTCCAGTTGTTTGAAAGCCGGCATCATCCTGCGGCCCGTATTTACCAGTTGTGTGAAAGTGGTAGCGGTATATTTAGTATGAATATTTAAGAGAGATGGAAAATTACCGCCCCCTTTGCGCTCCGGTCCGTGGCACGACATACAATTAGCCATGTACAGCCGTTTCCCCGCCTGGAGCTGTGTTTCCACGGCCGGGGGCTGCTGGTTTTTTGCATCCACCATAGTGAGCACCCAGGGCATTTCGCTGGCATTTACATACAGGATACCCGTTTCCGGATCAGCGGCAGGACCTCCCCATTCTGCGCCGCCATCGAAGCCGGGAAAGATCACGGTACCTTGTTTGGAAGGCGGCTGGAACAAGCGGCCGGTTTTATAGGAAGCTAACCGCGCACGGATATCCGTGTAAGATGAATCCGGTACCAGTGTGTTCAGGTCCTTCTCCTGCAGCGACTGCCGCACAAACGGTTGAAAGAAAGCAGGCACGGGCTGCGTGGGCGATACCCATTCGCCGGGCAATGCAGTATCTGCCGGCACCGGCGTTTCTGTTACAGGATATAAAGGCCGGCCACTGTACCGGTCCAGCAGGAAAATAAATCCTGTTTTGGTCACCTGTACCAGGGCTTCCACTTTGCGGCCGTCTTTCTTAACCGTTACCAGCATCGGCGCTGTTGGCAGGTCCCTGTCCCACAGGTCGTGATGCACAGTTTGAAAGTGCCAGATCCTTTTACCGGTAGCGGCATCCAATGCCAGCACACAATTGGCGAACAGGTTATTGCCGGGGCGTTTGCCACCGTAAAAGTCATCCGTGGCGGATCCTACGGGAGCGTAAAGGATACCTTTTTCTTCATCCAAACTGAACCCTGCCCAGGAATTGGCGCCGCCGGTATGCTGCCAGGCATCTTTATCATTCCAGGAATCATAACCATCTTCCCCGGGTTGAGGAATGGTATGAAAAATCCATTTCAGCCGGCCGGTATGTACATCATAAGCCCGGATATAACCCGGCGCGGCGCCTGCAGCCTCTCCTACCCGCGTGCCGATGATCAGCAGATTTTTATAGATAGTACCCGGTGTGGTGGAAGTGATATCCAGCTGGTCCATGTTGCGGCCCATATCCCGGTGAAGGTCCACATAGCCGCTGTCGCCAAAGGCTTTCACCGGCTGCCCGTTTTGGGCGTCTATACAATACAACCGCCCGCCGGCGGTATAGAAAATATATTGTTCCTTATGATCGCCTTCATAATAAGTAACGCCCCTGCAGGGATTGAACTGGAATGTATTTTTATTGCTGGTCTTCACCGGGTCAAACACCCAGTAGGGCTTGCCTGTAGCCGCATGTAAGGCAAATAATTTCAGCTGTGGTGAAACACCATAAAGCCGCTCCCCCACCACAATGGGGTTTACCTGGATCTGTGTACGGTCTGCCGAATCACGGGTGTGGTACTCCCAGGCTACTTTCAACTGTGCCACATTGCTGGTGTCCAGCTGTGTTAAGGCGCTGTAATGGATATTTTCCTTACTGCCGCCATACACCCGCCAGCTGTGGTGGGCGGTGTTCTTTGCGGTGCAGGATAGTAATAACGTGGAAACTATCAACCCGTAGCTGTATTTCGAAAACATCGGAAAGAAACTGGTTTTCTGTTCCTTTAAAAATATACTTTTTAAAATTCTTTTTTAAGAAAACTATGGCAATGGTAAAAATAACAGGGAGAAGGCTTGAAGCCTTCTCCCTGCATTGATATGTAATTAGTTTTATCCCTTCATTTTCACCACCAGCAAACCATCAGGCACGTCGCCGGGATGGAGGGACGAGAGATCTACCAGGCAATCTTTCCCCTGCTGCTGCCACCTGATGACTTTACTGCTGCCCAGCACACTGGCAACCGCACCTTTAGCCGGCGTATAGTCGCGGATCAGTACCTGCTGGCGGTACCCCGGAACAAAGCAATATAATGCACCCGGCTTCTGGGTAAAGAACAATTCCACGTTGGCATGCTGGTCTGATTTCTTTACCAGGTTGGAAATATTGTAGCCGGACATATAGCTGGCTTCCTTTGCTTCCGGGCGTTTGCCTGCACTCCATTGCCGGCTTGCCTTCCAGGGTTTGGAATCATAAATGGCTTCCCCGTTTACGTCCAGCCACTTGCCGATGTCGAGCAATTTCTGCTGCATGATCACGGGAATGCGACCGTCGGCGGTGGGTCCAATATCCAGCAGGAGGTTACCGCCCCTGGACACAATATCCACCAGCATCAGTACCAGGTCGCTGCTCTTCTTGTAGTCGTCGGCAGTTTCCATACGGTTATAGCCGTACGATTGCCCGATGCCCTGGCTCTCTTCCCAGATCACCCCCGGCTGCATGCCGCTGCCATATTCGGAGGTAAGATAGGTAGCGCCGTTGTTCTTACCGCGGGTATTGCTGCCCCAGCGGTCGTCTACCACCACCTCATTCTTCACTGGTGACTCGTTGAACAGCCAGGCCAGTAAGGAAGGACTTTGCCAGGCGGTATCGCTCATTTCCCATTCCCCGTCGGAAAATATAACGGACGGTTTATAGCGGGTTACCAGGTCTTTGAACTGGGGCGTCATCACTTCTTTTACATAACGTTGCCTGTCTTTTAACCAAAGCGGGTTAAACCATTCGTACAGGGAATAGTAGTATCCCATTTTCAGGCCTTCTTTGCGCACCGCCTCCGTGAGATCGCCCAGCAGATCACGTTTAGGCGTTCCCGTAACGGCGTTCCAGGAATGGCCCCAGGACTCGTTGGCTTGCTTGTTATCCCACAGGCAGTAGCCTTCATGGTGCTTGGAAGTAAGTACTACATATTTTGCGCCGGAGCGGCGGAACACCTGCGCCCACTGCTGCGGATCGTACAATGAAGCGGTGAACTGGCTTTCAAAATTTTCGTACGGCGTACCCTTGCCATAATTCTTATCATGAAAAGCCTGTACTTTATCATGGGAACCTTCTTTGGTGCCGCGCAGGTTATACCAGTACCATTCTGAATACCCGCCGGGGCCTACCACGGCATAAGAAGGTACGGCATATACGCCCCAGTGAATAAAGATGCCGAACTTGGCGTTGCTGAACCACGAGGGAATGCCCCGTTTGTTGAGGGAAGTCCAGTTGGCTTCATACTGCTGGGCAAAAACCAGGGAAGTACTCAGCAACAACAGGAGCATCCCCATACTGCGTTTAATCATAACAGGAAATTTAGATCGTAATGGTCCTCAAAATTAATCATTGTGCCCGCCTATAATAATGGTATTTTCTCTGAATATAATAATTACTTCCCCGTCGTCCTGCATACCGGGGTTGTCGGCACATTTGCCCGTGATGTCTATTCTCACCACGGTGAGCCCGTTAATGCGGCTAGCTTTATAAAAATCAGTAGCTTTATTTATACAGCAGATGAAAAAAAATATCTCCGTAAAAAAGATCACGATCGCGCTGCATATACTTATATGGGGTGTGATACTGCTGTTGCCCTACATAGTGTCCAACGCTTCCGGCGGGTACCGCATGGGGAGCCTCCCCGGCCTGTTCTTCAGCATTTCAGGGATCATTCACATGGGCATCTTCTATATCCATGCCTTTGTATTATATCCCCGGTTATGGAACAGGCGGTACTGGTGGCTTTATTTTCCCGCGGTAATTGCGCTCATAGGATTGTCGTTTCCTCTAAAGTACACCATCATGGCGCACTGGTTTCCCGAAGTAGTGCATGATGTTGCAGCTTATAAATTTGTATTTGGCCCTTCAGTGGGCATTTACTTCATCAGCCTTATTTACTGCCGTGTGGCGGATATGCTCCGTGCAGAGCGCCGGCAGAAAGAACAGCAGGCGGAACAGCTCAGCTCAGAACTCAAGTTCCTGCGTTCACAGGTAAGCCCTCATTTCCTGTTCAATGTGCTTACCAACCTGGTATCGCTGGCCAGGAAAAAATCCGACCAGCTGGAACCTGCGCTCATACGGCTTTCCGACCTGATGCGTTACATGCTGTACGATACGGGGAAGAAGGTGCTGCTATCGCAGGAGATCCTTTACCTGAACAGTTATATCGCTTTGCAACAGCTGCGCTTTGGCAATGAGGTAGCTGTAAATGTGCAGATGGCCGGCAGCGAAACAGCCGGGAACTATACGATAGAACCCATGCTGCTGATACCATTTGTAGAAAACGCCTTTAAACACGGTACCGGCTATACGCCGCATCCTGCTATTGATATACAGCTGGCCGTAAAGGAAGATGTGCTTATCTTTGAAGTAACAAATGAATACGACAGTGATCCGAACGCCAGCAAGGATGAAAATTCAGGCATTGGTTTAATGAATGTGCAAACAAGGCTGCAACTGCTTTACCCCGGAAGACACCAGTTGCTGATCAGGGATGAACCACCATTGTTTCATATTGCTTTAACACTAACACTCACATGATACGTTGCATAGCCATAGATGATGAACAACTGGTAAGAGAACTGCTGGAAGATAATATCCGGCAGGTGCCTTTCCTGCAACTGGTAAAAACCTGCCGCAATGCCATGGAAGCCCTGGAAGTATTGCAACAGGAACAAATTGACCTCATTTTCCTCGACATACAAATGCCCCGGCTGAATGGCCTCCAGCTGCTGCAATCACTGCAACAGCCGCCCATGGTGATCCTTGTTACCGCTTATGAACAATATGCCTTACAGGGATTCAACCTGCAGGTAGTGGATTATTTGCTCAAACCCTTTTCCTTTGAACGCTTCCTGAAAGCGTGTAACCGTGCCAGTGAGTTGTTCCGTCTGCGAAAGCCGGTGGCTGCGGAAGACCATTCCTTTTTTGTACATGTGGAATATACCCAGGTAAAGATCCTTACAGCGGATATTAATTATATAGAAGGATTAAAAGACTATATCAAAATACATTTGGCCGGCAATGCCAAACCCGTGCTTACCCGCATGACCATGAAAGCCATGGAAGAGAAATTGCCCGCCGGCGCCTTTATCCGTACCCATAAATCCTATCTCGTAGCGGTAAAGAAAATCACTGCCGTGAAACGTGACCTGGTATGCATAGGCAACATTGAAATACCCGTAAGTGAATTTTATAAAGAGAATGTAAACAGGATGCTCCAATCATAAAGAGTACCTGTTTTGTCGCTACACTTCCCCTTCCCGTCTACTCTTCAAAAAAGCAGTAACACATCCCGGTAGCTTTGCGGTTATAATACTAACCGTCATGAAAACAGGGTTCATTTATATTATACTGCTTCCTTTTGCCGCTTATGCACAAAGCAAACAGGACACTACCGCAAAAAGCAAACAAGACACCACTATAAAAAGTAAACGCCCCCTGCAGGAGGTAGTGGTAAGCGCCGGCAGCTTTGAAGCCAGCGACCGCGCCAAAGGCGCTTCGCTTACACCTATCGACGCCGTAACGGTAGCCGGTAGCAATGCCGACATCTCACAGGCATTGCGTTCCCTTCCGGGAGCACAGCAAATTGGCGAACAATCAGGGCTTTTTGTACGTGGCGGTACCGGCGATGAAACCCGGCAGTTCATTGACGGCACCCTGCTGAAAACACCCAACTACCCCGCCGTTCCGGGTGTGCCGCAATATGCAAGGATCAATCCTTTCCTGTTCAAAGGCATCCTCTTCAGCTCAGGCGGCTACTCCGCGTTGTATGGCTCCGCCATGAGCAGCGCACTGATCATGGAAAGCACCGACCTGCCGGAAAAAACCTCCGCCAGCTTCAGCGTATTCCCTTCCAACCTGGGCGCAGGTTTTCAGCACCTGGCTACAAACAACAAAAGCAGCTATGGGGTAAACCTGAATTACAGCAACCAGTTGCTGTACAACGGCGTAGTGAAACAGGTACCCGATTATTTTGCAGGCCCCTCCTATTCAGACGGCAACTTCAACTTCCGGATCCGCACCGGTAAAACGGGAATGCTCAAACTCTACAGCAACTGGAGCTACAGCCATGTAGGGATGCGCAAGCCCGACATCGATAGTGCCGCGCTTAACGCAGGTTATGATGTACGTGGCTGGAACAGCTACAATAACCTCAGCTTCCGGAGCTACCTGGATGATAACTGGAAGATGGAACTGGGCGCTGTGTATAGCTATAACCGCGAGGCTACGGCCAACAGCCTCACTGATGCGAAAGGTAACAACGTATTCTCATCTCTCCCTTATAAAACAGCCAGCATGGATATTCATACAGACTTTGCACAGGCAAGGGTGGTGTTCACCCGCTTCTTCTCCAAAGGACAGGCACTGCGTTTTGGTGGTGAACATTTCTATACGCGCGACAAAGGCTGGTCTAACGACAGCGCCATCGCCTTAACAGACCATCTCTCCGCTGCCTTTGCAGAAGGCGATATATACCTCGCGCCCAATCTTGCCGCCAAAGCGGGGGTACGGGTAGAGTATGCCTCCGTGCTGCGTAAACTGGCAGCTGCACCAAGAATAAGCCTGGCCTATCGCCTGCCGGATGCCAGCCAGTTCAACCTGGCCTATGGCATCTTTTACCAGGAACCTGCCAATGATTTTTTATACCGGCAACGTCATCTCGGTTTTTCCAGCGCTACCCATTATGTACTGAACTACACAAAAAAAGCCAACAACCGCTTCTTCCGGGCAGAGCTTTATTATAAGAAATACCGGAACCTGGTAAAAACCGTACCCGCATTAAGTAATAACGGGAACGGCTATGCGCAGGGATTAGAACTCTTCTGGCGGGATAAGAAAAGTATCAAAAACCTGGACTATTGGATCACGTATACCTACCTGGATACCAAACGAAATTTCCTTGATTATCCTTACACGCTCCGGCCTTCGTTCACCGCACCGCATACCGCTACGGTAGCCATTAAAAAGTTTTTCCGGGATATCAGCACCAATGTTAATGTTTCCTGGGCGCTGGCTGCAGGACGTCCCTATTATAATATTCATGAAGGCAGCATTTCGGACCGGGGCGCCACCAAAGCATACAACATCGCTAACCTGCATATCGCTTATCTCTGCTCCTTTTTCAAGAACCGTAAGTGGAAAGATTTCTCCGGGTTTGCCATGGGAGTTAACAACCTCTTTGGTACCAAACAGGTGTTCGGCTATCAATACAGCGCAAACGGGCAGTTCAGGGAGCCGGTAACGCTGCCGGCTACACGCGGTTATTTTATCGGCGTATTCATGAGTTTCGGTATAGACCGTACCGATGACTTTCTTAATAACAATTTATAAAACACTAAACACACATTAACATGAAAAAACTGCTTATCTGCGTATTACTGGTTATAACAGGCTATTACGGCGCTATGGCGCAAGCCGGCGCTTTACAACAGGCGGTTAACAAACTGGACCAGGCGCAAACGGTAAAGGATTACACTGCCCTGGAAAAAACATTCTCCGGTATCACCGGCCAACCGGCATGGCTGCCACCCTATTACGCGGCTTTATGCAATGCAAAGATCGGCTTCCTGCTGCAGGATGACGGCGATAAAATAGAAGCGTTTTCCATTCGCGGTGAAGAACAGGCGCAGCAGGCATTATCACTGCTGGATAGTGCCACGCAAAAAAAGGAACTGGCGGAAGTATACACCGTGCTAAGCATGGTATACCGCACCAAAGTATTCATTAACCCTATGACATATGGCCGCAAATACGGCATACTGTCGGGGCAAATGCTGCAAAAGGCGCAAACGCTGGACCCTGGCAACCCCAGGGCATTGTATGTAGCTGCATGGGTAAAGTATTATACACCAAAAATGTGGGGCGGCGATAAGGAACTGGCAAAGAAACTGGCTACGGAAAGCCTGCAAAAGCTGACCAATCCCGGAACAGACGTTTACCCCCGCTGGGGCCGGGCAGATGATCAGCTGTTACTGAGTAAAATTAAATAACCTTTTAAAAAGAATGATCATGGGATTTGGAATTATCATCCTGCTGCGTGTGCTCTTTGCTGCCAGCATGGTATTTATTATCGGTTATGTTTTCGGCGGTTTTTCAAAAAACCCGTCCCTCCGTACTATCACTAAAATAGCCTCAATACTGGTGATCGTATTATTTATTGCGGCTAATGTGATACTCACCCGGATAGCTGTACGCCAATGGAACGGCAACGGGCACTGGTGCGACAGGAACCACGAGGTTAAAACGGAAGTACAGCGACCATAAGCAGCAACAGGACCAGCCATTTCAGCTGGTCCTGTTCTTTTACATCAAACCTGCCGCTTTTAAGGAAGTAGTTACCTGGGTAATGAGTTCATGGGTAATTCTTTCATAGGCATCGTCCGACTTATTGCTCACCCAACAGCTCAGGGCCACCTTTACCGCCGCCCCTTCAATACCGCTGTACCAAACCGTTTTAGGCTTATCCGGCACTACATCCTTCATCCCCGTCACTATATCTGTCATGATCTTCTCTGCTTCTTTCAGCTTATCAGACAGGGGAATGGTGAAGGTAAGTGCAATACGCCGCAAGGGGGTAAGCGAATGATTAATGATTGGCTTCTGGAAAATATCTTTATTGGGAATAATCACATGCAGGCCATCGGCTGTGATCATAGTGGTGGACCTTAATTGTATGGCATCTACTGTGCCGGTAAATCCATTGGTTTCTATAATATGCCCTACATCAAAAGGTTTTTTAAAAGTGATAAAAATACCGGAGATGAAATTGGCAGTAAGATCCTGGAACGCAAAACCAAGCGCGAGT
>NZ_DATMTE010001140.1:0-15718 GCF_035564935.1 Chitinophaga sp.
GGAGTCCATACCAACTATCCTTATTTGTACTGTAGTGAGTAATTGAATGCCACCTGCTTCTGAAGTAATATTGTATTGCGGTGAACGGACAGTGTAAGTGATGATGTTAAATGCCATACGATGATATTGAAAACCTGCTTAACCTGGATGGGATTGGGATTGCTATGCTTAAGTTGTTTGTTTACTTCGTGCGTGTCAACCAAGAATGCTGTTTATTTCAATGACGTAAGAGATACGGTGCTATTACCATCAGATAGCAGTTTTGACCCCCGTATTCAGAAGAACGATATACTGCAGATCAATGTAAGCAGTTTGAATCCGGAGGATGTGATCATCTATAATGTATCCAACATGACCTCCGCTTCCGGCGCAGGTGGCGCAAATGCAGGAGCAGGCGCTATGCTGGGAGGTTTCCTGGTAGATGAACAGGGATATATACAGTACCCCATACTCGGCGCTGTTAAAGTAACCGGTCTTACGAAGAAAGCACTCACGGTATACCTGCATGATCAGCTCATTGAACGAAAACTGCTGGTAGACCCCGTGGTGAGTATACGGTTTCTCAACTACCGCGTAACTATACTGGGAGAGGTAAATAAACCAACTGTAGTAAATGTAACCAACGAGAAAATATCGGTCCTGGAAGCATTGGGAATGGCAGGTGACATAACGGTGTTTGGTAAACGTAATAATGTATTGTTGATCCGGGAGATAGACGGGCAGCGGATTATACGGCGCATCGATCTGAACGACAAAGGTATCCTTAATTCTCCTTACTATTTTCTGCAACCAAATGATATCCTGTATGTGGAACCCAATAAATCAAAAGTAGCAACGGCCGACCGTTCCCGGCAAATACTGCCTATTATACTCAGCAGTCTTTCTTTACTCGTTATTATCCTCGACCGGTTAGTTATTAATAATTAGGCTATGCAAAAAGTAAACGGACATAAAACCCAGCACACGGAACCTCCTGATAGTTTGCTCACTATCATCCGCTCCCGCTATCTGCCCTACTGGCCTTTTTTTGCAGGAGCTGTGGTAGTAGCGCTGGTGGCTGCTTTCGTTTATCTCCGCTATGCTACTCCTTTATATAAAATTTCCGGTGTGCTCCTGGTACAGGAAGCTACCAACGGTCTTGCTGCCAGCGATATGCTGCAATCGCTCGACCTTATGGGCGGCAACAAAACAGTAATGGAGAATGAAATAGAAATACTGAAATCGCGTACACTCACAAAAGAGGTGATCAGGAACCTTAATCTTTATGGAGAAGTAATAGAAGAAGGAAAGATAAGAGATGTTGTTCTTTATAAAGATAGCCCGTTGAAATTTACTTTCCTGGAACCGGAAGCTATACGGATCGCTTTTACCGGCAACTGGCCTTTTACATATGATCCCATGCAAAAGCGTGTAGCCATTGACGGTAAGCAATATCCACTGAATGATACAATACAAACACGCTGGGGAAAAATGCTCATTAAAGCACAGGGCAAACATACAGATACAGCTGCCAGTTATATACTGCACATTATGAATGAAAAAACATGGATGCAGATCATTCTTGGTACCATGAAGGTAATGCCCGCCGCAAAAGCCGGCAGCGTAGTGGATCTTGAATACACCGATGCCGCACCGGAACGCGGGGAAGATATTGTGAATGAACTGATCCGCGTGTATAGCCAGGCAGCGGTGGAAGATAAGAACAGGACTTCCGCCAATACCATGCGGTTTGTGGAAGAACGCCTGCGCATTGTCAGTGCCGAGCTGGGGCAGGCGGAAACTGAAGTGGAACATTTCAAAACTGCACAGGGCATTGTGGATATCAGTGAACAAAGCAAAATATTCCTGGCAGGCGTACAGGAAAACGACCGCAAGATCAGCGAAGCAAATATGCAGCTATCTGTACTGGATGCTATTGAAAGATATGTTACCAGCCAGAATCCTGGCGGCAATATTGTTCCGGGTACACTGGGCTTATCTGATCCTGTATTGCTGGAACTGGTGAGCAGGCTTTCTGAAACGGAACTGCAGCTGGAAAGACTGCGTAAAACCACTGGTGAGAACAGCCCCCTGCTGGCAAGTTTAAACCGGCAGGTAGAGCGTCTGAAACCGGCTATCATGGAGAATATAGGGAGCCTGCGTACAAACCTCCAGGCGGGCCTGGCCCGGCTCCAGGCAGAGAATAGCCATAATATGGGCATCATACGCAGCGTGCCCGGAAAGGAAAAAGCGCTGCTGGAAGTAAGCCGTCAACAGGTGATCAAGAATAATATTTACACCTTCCTGCTGGAGAAAAGAGAGGAAACCGCACTGGCATATGCAGCGGCCGTATCAGACAGCCGCGTGGTAGATGCCGCTGAGGCGGCGGCATATGCTTTTAGTCCGCAGAAACCAATGATAATAGGTATCTCCATACTGGCGGCGCTGGCGCTGGTTGCCGGATGCGTATCCGTAAAAGATATGATGAACCGCGAAGTGATGTTCCGCGCAGATATTGAAAAAGTGACTACGGCGCCTATTGCAGCAGAGATCATGTACCACGACAGTAAAGAGGCAATAGTGATGTCCAACAACAGCAGAACCGCTGTGGCAGAACAGTTCAGGGCATTGAGAACATCGCTGTCTTATATAGGATTGAACGGCGACCGGAAAACATTGCTGATCACTTCTTCCATATCAGGCGAAGGCAAAAGCTTTATATCCGTTAACCTGGCCATGAGCTTATCGCTTGCTAAAAAGAAAGTGGTACTGCTGGAGTTTGACCTGAGAAAACCAATGGTCAGCAAAATGCTGAATATGCGTGCAGACCCCGGTATCAGCAACTACCTGGTTGGAAAGGCAACCCTGCAGCAGATCCTGCAACCGGTAGGAGATAATGAATATCTCTATCTCCTGTCGGCCGGTATCATGCCACCCAATCCCAGCGAGCTTATTCTTAATGGTGAACTGGAGCGGTTACTGAATGAACTGAAAGAACGTTTCGATTATATCATCATTGACTCGGCCCCTGTAGGACTGGTAACAGATGCGCGCCTGATATCGCCCTACTGCGACGCTACCTTGTATGTGGTGCGTCATCAGCGTACCCCGAAGAATTACCTTAAACTCATTGAAGAGCTGTACCAGAATAAAGAACTGGGAAAACTGAACATCGTGTTTAACGGTATCAAGCGGCAGGGAGTAGCTGGATACGGGTATGGATCAGGATATGGCGATATTAACGGATACGGATACACGGAAGTAACGAAGAAACCCGGATTGTTCAGACGCAGCGTAAAATAACAGTGCTGTTATCTCTCAAAGTAAATAACCAAAAGGGTGATACATTGCCCGCTCCTGCCTTTATAAATCTCCACAAAACTATCCGATCACCTAAAAACCGGCTACTATGTTTAATGAACAGCCTCCGGTCTGGTATGCGGTATATACCCGGCCCAAATGCGAAAAGAAAGTGGCAGACCTTTTCACCCGTAAAAAGGTGGAACACTATGTTCCCGCTACACCGTTGGTGCGTGCCCGTAAGATCATCCAGGAACCTCTTTTTCCATCCTATGTATTTGTGCATATTCCTGAAAGCAGGAGTTGGGTGGTAAAGGAAACAGATAACGTGGTCAATTTTGTGTACTGGCTGGGGCAGCCGGCCGTGATACCGGATCACGAAATAGCGTTGATCCGTCATTTTATCCGTGATTATGAAGAAGTGTCTGTAGAGAAGTTTCCCATACAGGCGAAGGAAGAAGAGCAACGTACTACTTCCTCAGCCAGGATCCTGCAGATCAGCCGTAACCGGGTGAAAGTGGAGCTTACCAGCCTGGGGTGCATACTGGTAGCCACGGTGCCATCCAGGGAAATGACAGTGATCACAGGGCATAAAACAGTTAACGGACATTACTGATAATAAACCAATCATTTTATGATGCAGCATATTCTCCTTTGCGGCGGCTCCGGTACACGGTTATGGCCTTTGTCTAACCAGCAGACGCCGAAGCAGCTACTTACCCTGTTCGACGGTTACAGCCTTTTGCAACTGGCTTTCCGGCGGAACCGATTTGCCTGTAACAAAGTAATGGCTATCGTCAATGAGCAACAGTCTGATATCGTGAAGGAGCAACTGGAACAGGCCGGTGCAGCTGCCCCGGTATGCCTGGCGGAACCTGTGGGCCGTAACACCGCTGCTGCTATTGCACTGGCTGCCTTTACTACGGCGCCGGAAACCATACTGCTTATCACCCCTGCCGATCACCTTATTGGTACCCCGGACCGGTATGCGATGGCTGTTGAAACGGCCGGCCTGCTCGCAGCAGGCAATCATATTGTTACCATTGGCCTGGTGCCTACACGGCCAGATACAGGGTTTGGCTACATCAGTTACTCCGGTCATGATGTACTTCGCTTCGTGGAAAAGCCCGATCGCCCGGTAGCGGAAGCCATGCTGGCCGCCGGCGGATTCCTCTGGAACAGCGGCATCTTCTGCTGTAAGGCAGGCATCATGTTGCAGGAGCTGCAAAAACATGCACCGGCTATTTATGAAGCAGCAGCTATTGCAGCAGAAGAGTGGAAACAAACCGGCGTATTGTCGAAGGAAAGCATGGAAGCTATCCCGGCAGACAGTATCGACTATGCGGTGCTGGAGAAAAGCGATATCGTAAAAGTGGTGCCCAGCAAAATGGACTGGAGTGATGTAGGCAGCTATGAAGCGCTTGCGGATGCGCTTTCGCAACACTACCAGTACAGGAATCACCAGGCCGTATTTATTCAAAGCGATCCGCGCAAAAGTATGGTGATCGGGAAAGACAAGCTGGTGGCGCTGGTGGGCGTGGAAAATATGGTGGTGGTGAATACGGAAAGTGCGCTGCTCATTATGCAGAAAGGCAGCGGGCAGGATATCAAGCAACTGCATCAATGGGTGAGGGAGAACCGCCCCGAATTGCTTTAAACATAAACACAATCAATTAACACGTATGGAGGCAAACGATCTTATATATGTAGCCGGCCACCGCGGAATGGTAGGAAGCGCTATCAAAAGAAGACTGGAAACATTAGGTTACCAGCATATTATTACCCGCTCATCCGGCAGCCTGGACTTAAGAAATGCAGCGGCAGTGGACGAGTTTTTTGCAAAAGAGAAACCGGCGTATGTATTCCTGGCTGCCGCCAAAGTGGGCGGTATACACGCCAATAATACCTACCGCGCAGAGTTCCTGTATGATAACCTGATGATTGCTGCCAATGTGATCCATGCTGCATGGAAGTATAACGTTACCAAGTTGCAGTTCCTGGGTAGTTCCTGCATTTACCCCCGCATGGCGCCGCAACCTATTAAGGAAAGCTTCCTGCTAACAGGTTTGCTAGAACAAACCAATGAACCCTATGCCATCGCGAAAATTGCGGGCATCAAATTATGCGAGGCTTACCGCGATCAGTATGGCTGCAACTTTATCAGTGTAATGCCCACCAACCTGTTTGGCATCGGCGATAACTATCATCCGGAAAATGCGCATGTACTGCCCGCACTGATCCGCCGCTTTCATGAGGCCAAAGTAAACCAGAAACCATCCGTAACGGTATGGGGCACGGGAACGCCTAAACGGGAATTTCTTTTTGCAGATGACCTGGCCGATGCCTGTGTATACCTCATGCAGCATTACAACGACAAAGACCCGGTGAACATCGGCAAAGGAGAAGACATCACCATCAAACAACTGGCGGAATACATCCGGGAAGTGGTATGCTACGAAGGAGATATCATTTTTGACGATACAAAACCTGATGGTACGCCGCGTAAGCTCATGGATGTATCAAAGCTGCACCGCCTGGGATGGAAGCATAGCATCAGCCTGAAAGAAGGACTGGTAATGGCTTACAGGGACTTTCTGCAGCAGGATCAGTTCAAATTGCAATCTTAAAAACCAGTGGTATGAAAGTAGTTATTGTAGGAACAGGATATGTAGGATTGGTTACCGGTGCATGCCTGGCCGAAGTGGGAACCAGCGTTACCTGCGTGGATGTGGACGCAGGAAAAATAGCACGGCTTCAGCAAGGGGTATTACCGATCTACGAACCCGGTTTGCCTGAAATGGTGATGCGCAACCAGGCGGCCGGCCGTCTTGCTTTCACCACTTCACTGGCCAGTGCATTGCCCGGCGCTGAAGTGGTATTCATTGCTGTAGGCACCCCACCAGGGGAAGATGGCAGCGCTGATCTGAAATATGTATTGCAGGTAGCACGTGAAGTAGGTCAGCATATGGCGCATTATCTCCTGCTGGTTACCAAAAGTACGGTACCTGTTGGTACCGCTGCCCGCGTGAACCGCACGGTAAAAGAAAGCCTGTCGGCCCGCGGGCTGTTTATCGAATACGACGTGGCCTCCAATCCCGAGTTCCTGAAAGAAGGCGCCGCTGTCAACGATTTCCTGAAACCGGATCGTATAGTCGCCGGCGTGAGTACTACCCACGCACGCGAAGTGCTGGAGCAGCTTTACCGGCCTTTCGTATTAAACGGGCATCCGCTGCTGTTTATGGATATTGCTTCGGCAGAAATGACCAAATACGCTGCCAATGCTATGCTGGCTACCCGGATCTCCTACATGAACGACATCGCCAATGTATGTACGCTGGTAGGTGCAGATGTAAACCAGGTGCGCATGGGTATTGGCAGCGATCCCCGTATAGGAAAGCACTTCCTGTATCCGGGTATCGGCTACGGCGGCTCCTGTTTTCCCAAGGATGTAAAAGCCCTGATCCAGACCGGCCGTGAATACGGTTACCAGCTTCGCATCCTGGAGGCCGTGGAAGCAGTGAACGAAGATCAGAAGAAGATATTATCCGATAAGGTACTGCGCCACTTCGACGGTGATATCAGGGGCCGCACTTTCGCTTTATGGGGATTATCATTTAAACCCAATACCGACGATATGCGGGAAGCGCCATCCCTGGTGCTGGTCAACAGCCTGCTGGAAGCCGGAGCACAGGTTCGTGTATACGATCCCGTTGCCATGGAAGAAGCGCTCCCCATGCTGGGTAACAGCGTCACCTTTGCGGACGACATGTATGCCGCTGCTACAGGTGCAGACGCAGTGCTGCTGGTAACAGAATGGAATGCCTTCCGGATGCCCGACTGGCCCCGCCTGCGCGGCTTACTGCAAACACCGCTGCTGTTCGATGGCAGGAATATCTACGACGATGTACAACTGGTAAAACACGGGTTCACCTATTATGGTATCGGCAATAATGCTGCCACAGCAGTAAATGCACTCATGCAATAACTATTTCTTTATCACTAAAAAAAAATCGTATGAAAGTAGCCCTGATAACAGGTATTACCGGCCAGGACGGCGCTTATCTGGCAGAATTGCTGCTGGAAAAAGGATATATGGTACATGGCGTAAAACGACGTGCCTCGCTGATCAATACAGAAAGAATTGATCATCTTTACCAGGATATGCACAGTGAAAATGTGCGCTTCCGTTTACATTACGGCGATATGACGGACAGCACCAACCTCATACGTATTATACAGGAAACTCAACCCGATGAAATTTATAACCTGGCAGCGATGAGCCATGTACGCGTGAGCTTTGATACGCCTGAATACACCGCCAACGCAGACGGGATAGGTACCCTGCGGCTCCTGGAAGCACTGCGCATCCTGAAAATGGAAAAGAAAACACGTATTTACCAGGCCAGCACCTCTGAGTTGTATGGGCTGGTACAGGAAGTGCCGCAACGCGAAACCACCCCTTTTTATCCACGCAGCCCTTATGCAGTAGCCAAACTATATGCTTACTGGATCACCGTCAACTACCGCGAGGCATATGGTATGTATGCCTGTAATGGTATACTGTTTAACCATGAGAGCCCGTTGCGCGGGGAAACTTTCGTGACCCGTAAGATCACCAGGGGCGCGGCTGCTATTGCACTCGGTTTGCAGGATAAGCTGTATCTCGGTAACCTGGATGCACAGCGCGACTGGGGGCACGCCAAAGATTATGTGGAAGCAATGTGGCGTATCCTGCAGCAGGAAACACCGGACGACTATGTAATTGCCACCGGCATCACCACTACCGTAAGGGAATTTGTACGGATGGCCTTCGCTGAACTGGGCATTGAGATCACCTTTTCCGGCAGCGGTGTGGAAGAAGTTGGCACCGTAACGGCCTGCACAAATGAAGTATATGCGTTGCCGTTAGGGAAGGAGGTAGTAGCTATCGACCCGCGCTATTTCCGGCCTACAGAAGTAGAGCTGCTTATAGGCGACCCTACCAAATCCAAAACAGTGCTGGGATGGGAGCCGGCCTACGACCTGCCCGCGCTGGTAAAGGAAATGATGGCCGGCGATGTGGCGTTGTTTGCCAAAAAAGAAGTTACACAACTGGAACACTTAATCGGATAATATAGGCAACATGCAGGTAGCTAACAGGGTAATACTGAATACAGGCGCGCTTTATGGACGGATGCTGATCACCGTTTTTATTTCCCTGTACGCCACCAGGCTGGTGCTCAACCTCCTGGGCGCGGCGGACTACGGATTGTTTAACCTGGTCAGCGGGGTTATTGCCATGCTGTCTTTCCTGAACATGGCCATGACCATCAGCACGCAGCGGTATATGTCGTTTCACCTGGGCGCCAGGGATGCACATAAACTAAAAGTAGTGTTTAACTCCAGCGTACTGCTGCACTTTGTACTGGGGTTGGCACTGGTGCTGCTGTTTGAAGTGATGGGCAGCTACCTTTTTGATCATGTGCTTAACTACCCGGCCTCCCGCACGGCGGCAGCCAAACTCATTTTCCAGTTCATGGTGGTCAGTGCTTTCTTTACCATTATTTCCGTGCCCTATGACGCTACGCTGATAGCCCGGGAAAACATGGTGATGGTGGCTATCCTGGGCATTGTGGAATCAGTAGGAAAGTTGCTGATTGCACTCAGCCTGCAGTATACTTCATACGACAGGCTGATTGTATATGGTGGCCTGATGGCATTGCTTACCATATTGCTGCTGTTATTCAAACAGGTGTACTGTGCGGTGAAGTATGAAGAGAGCCGCATCCGTATACGGAAGTATTTCGACAGCAGCCTGCTGAAAGAAATGTTTGCCTACGCAGGGTGGAACATGTTCGGCGCCGGTAGCTTTGTTGCACGTAACCAGGGACTGGCGCTCCTGCTGAATGTTTTCTTTGGCACTATTGTTAATGCCGCTTACGGCATCGCCAACCAGGTGAATGCACAGCTCAGCTACTTTTCTGTTACCATGTTGCGGGCATTAAATCCGCAGATCATTAAAAGTGAAGGCAGCGGCGACCGGCCCCGGATGTTACGCCTGGCCATGATTGCCAGCAAATTTTCTTTTTACCTGCTGAGTTTTTTTGCCATTCCGGTAATGATAGAAATGCCTTTTGTATTGCAATGCTGGTTAAAACAAGTGCCTGCCTTTACGGTAATGATGTGCCGCCTGATCATCATCGCTACACTAATTAATCAATTATCATCCGGTATACAGGTAGCGGTACAGTCGGTAGGCAAAATAAGAAAGTACCAGGTGATAGTAAGCACCATGGTACTGCTCAACTTGCCCGTTGCCTGGCTGCTGCTGAAAGCAGGATATCCTGCATCGTCGGTACTCATCAGTGCCATTGTGATAGAAGTGCTGAGTGGTATTTACCGCATGATGGCGGCTAAGAATATTACAGGTTTATCGCCGGTGGTGTTTACCCGGCAGGTGCTCATAAAGGCAATTGTGCCGGTATTACTGGCAGCCGGTTTGTCGTGCATTCCGCAGCTACTTATGGGAGAAGGATTTGTACGGCTGGGGCTAACTGTAGTAGTGAGTACTATAAGTATTGTGTTACTCATCCGGCTTATCGGGCTTACAACAGATGAAACGGTAAAAGTAGAACAGTTGCTCAACAGGATCTTTACAAAACTTCAGGCAAGACTGGTAGTATTAAAAGCGAATTAAGATATGAACATTCTTTTCTTCACCGACATATCCCCCTTCCCGCAAAACGGGGGAGAAAGGATCAGGAGCTATTACCTGATCAAAGCTTTGTCGCAGCTCGGCTATGAAGTGATTGCCGTGGTACGGAACGTGGAGAAGGTAGACTTACAGAAATACCATCTCCCTAATGTTACTTTTTATACCTACGAAACAAAGCCTTTCGATCTGCTCACCCGGATCACGGGCAAGCAATACTTCCAGCGCTCTGCCACTGTTATGAGCATCTTTGAAGAAGTGTGCAGGGAATACACACTGGCGGCTGCAATACTGGATTATGGCTATGTTGGACATTATATTTCTTATTTCAGTCAGCAACAGATCCCTGTTATTCTGGGTACCCACAATGCGCAGCCCATGATCACCTGGCAGCTGCCATCGAAGCATCTGTTAGATAAGGTGCGTAAGTGGCAGTTGTTCAGTATGGAAAAACTGCATGAGCGCATGTATTTTAATAAGGCTGCTGCTGTGCTGGTAGTTAGTGAAGATGATAATGCCTATCATACGCGATTCCTTCCGAAGCAAAAGGTTTTTACTATACCTAATTTTCTTGATGAGAAAGATTATCATTTCTCCGGTAAAAAGCAACAACGTGTGCTGGTGATGACGGCTAACTTTGGCGTATATATGAATTTTGCCGGTTTGAAATGGTTCATTGAAAATGTGTGGGACGACGAACTGGCCGCTAAGTACGACCTGTGGCTGGTTGGCAGGGGATCTAAAGAAGCGCTGAAGCAGCTCACCGGTAAAGAGGAGTATCGCAATATTGTAGCCTTTGGAAAAGTGGATGATGTGAAATGGTATATCTCCGCAGCCAGTGCTGTGATCATTCCGCTGGTACACGGCAGCGGCACACGCCTGAAGTGCCTGGAAGCAATGGCGCTCAGCACGCCTGTTATCAGCACCCGCAAAGGCGTGGAGGGAGTGAAAAGTCATCACTTTATTGTGTCTGATGAACCATTGGCATTCAAACAGTCGTTACTGGCCTTTGATCCTGAAACAGATAAAGGCGCCCGGTTACGTGAAGATTTCTTACAGGAGTACAGCATGGATGTGAACCGGGAACGGTTGCAACAGATTGTTCACTACGCGGTGCGCGGTAAAATGCCTGCCTATGTTTAACCGGGTCAAAATAGCCCTGTATACATTGCTGAGTGGTGTGAATGTAGCAATGGTAGGCCAGTTGAAGCTCAATGAGATCATGGTGCTGCTATCAGCTCCCTTTGTATTTGACCTGCGGGATCTTAAGGCATATCCTATGTTCCGCAAGATCCTTTTTGCACTGGTGGCGCTCTTTGTATGCCAGGCCGTTACTGATCTGTTCATCGTACATAGTTCATCGGAAAATTTTATGCGGGGCTGGGCGGCTATTATTATGTCTGTACTCTCTTTTATTTTCCTTTTTAAAACTTTGGAAGATGATAAAGCGATCTTCTTTTTCCTTTGCCTGACCCTTATAAAGAATGTTATCTGGACGGATGAAAATGCTGACACGGATATGTCGTACTTCAAATTCAAGATGGTACCTATCCTCTCGTATGCCGTGTATATTTGTTCATTCCTGTTATACCGCCGCGGTCAGTGGAAAGCCGTACTGGCGTTACTGTTAGGTTACAGCCTGCTTTGCTTTGCACGTGATTCCCGTTCAACAGGTATGGTGTTTTTCATTGGCGCCATCATTATCTATTGCTTTAACAGCGGCATGTATCTTACGCGCGACCGGCTCCTGGTATTTGGCATTGCAGGCGCTATCCTTTTCCAGTTTGCTTATGTGTGTTATGTGAATGCTGTTATGAATCATGAAATTGGCGGAGACCATGCTTCTGAACAAATAGACCGGCTCGATAATCCCTACAATCCGCTGGCGCTGCTAATGACAGGGAGAGGTGAAACTTTTGCGGCACTGGCCGCCATCAGTGATGCGCCATTGTTTGGCCATGGTTCCTGGGCAAAAGATGATAACCTGAAATATTACCGCATCCTGTTGTTGTACCAGAATGAGGAGATGAATGAGCAGTTAGCTGCTTCAACGGATCACCTGATTCCCAGTCACTCTATTTTGTTGGGCGCCTGGGTAAACTGTGGACTGGGCGGATTTGTAGCGGTACTGATGGTATTTATATTCCTGCTGAGAATGGGCTTTTACCTGATCCGGAATGCTGCTGATACCGCCTTGTACCCGGTGCTGGTGCTTATGACCATCGGCGTAATATGGACCTTCCTCTTTTCACCGATACAGCAGTTAAGGTTTAATATACCTGCCATTGGTGCCGTGTTGCTACGCGCGTATTATGATTTTAAGGAAGAAGTAAGCACGGAAGAAGTTACATTCCAAACCATTGAAACAACCGGTATGCTATCTCCCGAAGGGAAAATATAAAAAACATCAGCTATGAAAATATGCTTCATCACACTAGGGGACATTAAATTCATTGCCACCATGAAACGGGCTATTGGCATGGCCGGACCGCTTATGGCGCTGGGATGGGAAGTATCCATTATTGCACAGGATAGTGAAGAAAACCGTAAGCGTATTGCCATGGAGTGCAGTGAAGCGGTGAAGGTGTACTATTATCGGCCAGGCACTGCATCAGAAGAGGTACGCATTAAAACAGACCTGGTAAACCGGATTGTACCTGATTATGTATTATTCTGTTCGTTCAGTTTCCGTAATCGTATCTCCAAAAATAAACTCAACATAAAACCTAAAATACTTATAGAGCATTCAGAGCTTCCTTCAGGTATTCCTGATAATAAAGGGATACGTAAACTGGCTATGCTGGCGCTGGAGTACTGGTCGGTGTTGTATGCAGATGGTTTATTGTGTGCCAGCAGGTATCTCTGTAACACCTATACGAAAAGGGCTGCGCAGCTATTCCGCAAACAGCTGCCGGTGCTATACTCCCCTTATGCATTCAATAACGAGGTGATTGCATCTCCCCGTATCCGCCTGCAGGAAGTGAAGGACACTTATCATGGTAAAACGATGCTGATCTATATGGGTACGCTTACCCGTAACTATGGTCTTTTCACCATGTTGCAGGCAATGGAAATGGTAAGTAAGGAAAGAAGTGATGTAGTGCTGCTACTGCTGGGCCAGGGGCGTCATATGGCAGATGCAAAAGCTTATGTGAAAGAAAAACAGCTGGATGCGCAGGTGGAGTTCCTGGGCTATGCACCGGAGGAAGAGCTTAGTTCCTGGTTTACTGCCGCCGATGCTTTTATTTCCCCGTTGAACGATACCGTGCAGGATTGGGCCCGTTGTCCTAGTAAAATTTATATGTACCTGCCATTTGAGAAACCGGTGTTTACCAGCGCTATCGGGGAGCCCCTGGAAATATTCGGGGAGCAGGGATATTATTTCAATAACAACGCACCGGCCTCGCTGGCGGCATTGATCAGCAAACTGGCTAATGGAAAACTGGCGCCGGGAACAGTGAACAGTGAGGCTCACAGCTGGGAACGACGGGCCATTGATTTTACATCATGGATTAATAGTAATGATGCAGTAAAAGCATTAGGTATTGCTAACCTGTAAATGACAACAACGTGAACTATGTTTATTACAAGGATCCAAAAGGAAATTTTGGCGATGACCTGAACGGATGGCTGTGGCCCAAACTCTTTGGGGAAGGGAGTTGCAATGACCCGGAAGTATTCCTGGGTATAGGTTCTATCCTGTTCGACGGATCCCCGTTATTCAGGGACATACCGGATAAAAGCAAGATCGTATTTGGTACGGGGGTACGGCCCTCTTATCAAACGTTTAGTCTCGATGATAGCTGGGATATCCGCTTTCTTCGCGGACCATTGTCGGCCTACGCATTTAATAACCAGTTTCCGTATATCGCAGATGCAGCTTATGCTATCCGACAGTTGCCGGAGTTCGATAGGTTTATAAAGGTGACGAAGAAGCATAAAGTGAGCGTGATCCCTTATTTCAAATCAGTGCCTCTTTTCGACTGGGAGGCGCTTTGTAATAAGCTGGGTTTTAATTATATCTCGCCGAGATCTGAAAAAGGCGTGGAGCACACCCTGCGGGAAATAGCTGCATCAGAGTATGTGATCGCAGAAGCCATGCACGGCGCTATCCTGGCCGATGCGCTGCGTGTGCCCTGGCACCGTTTCATATTGTCTACACCCTACACGGAAGGCAGTGGTGTAGCTGAGTTCAAATGGATGGACTGGCAGGCAGGTATCCAGTTGTATAACATCAATGCCACGCCGGTGAAACTATACCGTAAATCTTTTCTTCATCAGAAAATTAAAAGTCTTTCCGGTAACCGTATCAGCGCTGAATTTATGGCAAGAGATATAGTAAAAACAGACCTGATGAAAATGTTGCAGGGAGTTACCGGGTTTTATTTATCTGAAGATGATGTTATCAGGCGGATCGATAATAAAATTCATGATCAGACTCTTTTGCTCCGCAAAGAAAAGTGCCTGGGCAAATCATCTTTCATCACAACACATTAACATATGCAGCAGGAGTTTATTTTATCAGCAGGGTCAGGGCATTTCTTTTTCGGTTTTCATGACCTGGTTGCCTGGAATACTACAGGTGATAAATTGCTGGCTTTGCAAACACCGGATATCACTGTTCCGCCGGATCCGCGTATTCCCTGTGGTATTGGTTATTTTGATGCATCGCAGCAGTTTCAGAAAATGGGGGATACCTATGCGTATAATTATCCCCAGGGGGCCCGCCAGCAATGGATCGGTGATACAGATACCTTTATTGTGAATGACCGGGTAGATGAAGTATGGGGTTCACGGATCTATGATACGAATGCAGGTAAATGTGTAAGTGTATTGCATCAGCCGGCGCATGTGATCACAGATGAAGGCATTGCCTTTGGTATTGACTATGCAAGGTTATACCGTGTGGGAGGATACGGATATACCGGTATTCCTGATAAACAGGCACATGTGCACGCACCGGATACCAGTGGTATCATAAAGCATAATGTATATACGGGTGAGCAAACCCTGTTACTGTCTATCGCCGCCGTGGCGAATTATAAAATGAATCCTGCACTGGGGCAGCATCACTACATCACGCACTTGTTGCTGAATCCGTCGCAGCAACGGCTGGCATTTCTGCATCGCTATAAATTGAAGGACGGTGGAGAAACTACCCGGCTTATGACCATCGGGCTGGATGGTAGCGATCTGAAATGCCTGGCTACCGGGTTTCTTAGCCATTTCGACTGGAAAGATGATGCGCATATTGCCATCTGGGGCAGAACCGGTAGTAACATTGAGAAGCTGCGTGGATCGCTCCTGTATAAAATGATGCCTTCCGGGTTGATTGCCGGCGGAAAGAAAGTACTGAAGAAGTTATTATATACCCCGGAGAAAGGCGCAAAAGCCGTAGCGCCTTTTAACTGGTTGTTGCTGGATGATGTGGATAACGCAACACCGGCTATGTTAGCAAAAGATATTATTACGGAAGACGGGCACCCGATGTTTTGCCCGGCAAACCGCGACTGGATGATATGCGACACCTATCCCAATCAACAGGGGATACGCACGTTATTCCTTTTCCAGTTCAGCACCCAACAAAAAACAGACCTGGGTACTTACCGTATGATTGATGATAAACCTGATCTGCAACTGGCACACCCTTTACTGGCTGGGGTGGAAGAGGGCGTGTTAAAGGCTTTTTCACTGGAGCAGATGGCCTTTACACGCAGCGGTTTGCACTGCGATCTGCATCCGCGCTGG
>NZ_DATMTE010001141.1:0-1574 GCF_035564935.1 Chitinophaga sp.
ACACCAGGGCAGAAAGCGCCGGAGCTGAAAACCATTTTTCATTTCCCGGAGCAAACCATGCTGCAACATGCAGAGCAGTGCAACGGTTCCGGCGATTGCCGCAAAACACAGCTCAGCGGCGGTACCATGTGCCCCAGCTACATGGCCACCCGCAATGAAAAAGATACTACCCGCGCCAGGGCCAACATCCTCCGCGAGTTTCTCACCAACAGCACCAAAGAAAACCGCTTCGATCACAAAGAAATCTATGAAGTACTGGATCTTTGCCTGGCCTGTAAAGGCTGTAAATCAGAATGCCCTTCCAATGTGGATATGGCTAAACTGAAAATGGAATTTTTGCAGCATTACTATGATGCCAACGGGGTACCACTGCGCGCCAATATGATCGGCAACTTCTCCAAACTATCAGGGCTCGCTGCCATTGCTCCCGGCGTTTACAACGCGATGATCAGCAACTCCTTCACCGGTGGTATCATCCGTAAGTTCTCGGGCTTTGCAGCTAAACGTTCCCTGCCTGGTCTTCACTCCATCACCCTGCGGAAATGGTTCAACGAAAAATGGCCAAAGGAAAAACAAGGCAGCGCCGGCAACAAAAAAGTGTATCTTTTCTGCGACGAGTTCACCAACTATAACGACACCACTATCGGTATCAAAGCCGTGCAACTGCTGCACCGCCTCGGTTACGATGTACAAATGATTGAACACCCGGAAAGCGCACGCGCCTATATGTCGAAAGGACTGTTGCGTAAAGCACGGGAGTATGCCGACCGGAATGTTCGTATATTCAGCGACGTTATTAATGAGAATGTACCCTTGCTTGGCGTGGAACCATCTGCCATATTGAGCTTCCGCGATGAGTATCCCGACCTGGTAAGCGAAGGGCTGCGCGAAAAAGCAAAAGCGCTGGCAAAAAATGTATTCCTCATCGATGAATTTATTGCCGCCGAAGCCGGTAAAGGACATATCACTTCCAAACAGTTCACCACAGAAAAACAACATATTAAACTGCATGGGCATTGCCAGCAGAAGGCATTATCCTCTGCATTGCACAGCCAGAAGATGCTTTCCCTTCCACAGAATTACTCCGTGGAAGTAATCCCTTCCGGCTGCTGCGGCATGGCGGGTTCTTTTGGCTATGAAAAAGAACATTACGACCTGAGCATGCAAATAGGCGAACTGGTTTTATTCCCTGCTGTACGCAATGCTGCACAAGGCACGCTCATTGCGGCGCCTGGCACCAGCTGCCGCCACCAGGTAAAAGACGGCACCGGCGTTAAAGCCCTGCACCCGGTGGAGATTCTCTACAACAGCCTGGTGTAGCGGAGGGGATCGCCTTCGGCGATTGTCTCCGCTATACCTTGCCTACATAGAGTTTGGTTTCGTAGTGGAACTTCACCATGCCCTGCTCCTTATATTTTTGGAACAGGTCTTCCAGGGCATGCATCATGGGCATGTGCGACGGATGGCCTTCTTCGGGAACGTATGAAGAGGAAAGTAATCTTCCTTTCAGTGCGGCGAAATCGAATAGCTGGGCGTTCTGGAACACTTTTTCCTGCATGGTGCCAGGTTGAAAA
>NZ_DATMTE010001142.1:0-4988 GCF_035564935.1 Chitinophaga sp.
GTTTTTACCAGACAGGAGGAATCATTGGCATAGCAGTTTTTTTCCAGGGCGGCAGCTTGTTTGTGAGGCCAGCATAATAGTGCGGCACTGGCGGCAGCCAGCAATAACGGGAATTTAAAGGAATGTTTCATAACAAGAAAGATTAGTATAACATGGAGAAATAGGTATAATAACAAGTCCGGGTAAACGATCTCTTTGATTGCTGATTTTGGTTTGTATCTCTCTTTAACTCATTATTAAAATAACATATTTATCTCATTTCACAAAATAAACCTGTGAGTGGCGTAGGGGTAAAAACAAAGTTGGGTGTCTTCCTAACAGATCATTGGTATTGTTGCTGGAGGTTGAGCATTATTTTCCTGCCTGCATCATTTAACCCGGGGAGGCTGTCGTACGGCATAAAATGGCGCTTAAAGGCCATGATAGCCGCCAGCGAGTCTTTCACATCATAACCGATGATCCTCAGTGAAAGCAGCGGATCAAATGATTCGGGCACAATAGTGGCGCTGGTGTCTTTATACCATAGTCCAAAGCCTTTATCTGCCAGCTGCTGCCAGGGGAACCATGCGCTGGGGTCCACTTTCCTGCCAGGGGCAATATCGCCGTGACCAATGAAATTGGCTGCGGGAATATTGTAACGGTGCTGCAGGGTGTCCAGCAGCACCAGCAGGCTACGGATCTGTGCAGAATCGAAGGGTTCTTTTCCGTTATTGTCCAGCTCTATACCAATGGAAGATGAATTGATATCCGTAAGATTGCCCCATTTGGCAACACCTCCGTGCCAGGCGCGGAGATAATCGTTCAGCATATGATGGATGGCTCCGTTGCGGCATATCACATAATGAGCGCTTACCTGGGTTCTTTGCAGGGTAAACGTTTTCAGCGTTTGTTCACATGAATTTTGAGCCGTATGATGTATGATAACAAGATTGGGCTTACGCATGTTGAAGTTCACCGTACCTGCCCAGGAGGGCGCTTCAGCAGCACCGGCGCTATTAAGCGCTCCCGGTTGCTGTCGCAGCGTTTTTGCGTAGGACTTAGCTTCCTGCCGATATACCTTGTTGGTAGCGGCATACGGGTTACGGGCGCAATACGAAAGGCCGCCAATCGCTGCCAGCAGGCAGCTATATCTCGCAAATCGGGCTATAGTCTTCATCTGGATCTGTTAAAGTTTACACAACACTGCACAATAAAGATACTAAATGAACCAATGCGCCGTTTTTTTCACGGATGCTATGAAAAGTGTTCTTTAAGCTATACATTTACATTTTCAATAATACTTTTCGGAGTATCAAAAACCTATGCCACATTGCCAGCTATTGCCTACTACTTACTGTTACCGCTGATTTACGCGTTATCGCTCCTGCCATTTCGTGTTCTTTACCTGGTTTCCGACGCAGTATATGTTTTATTGTATTATGTGATGGGCTACCGTAAAAAGGTAGTTCTTCAGAACCTGCGGAACTCTTTCCCGGAAAAGAGCGATGCAGAGATCCGGCGCATATGTAAAGATTTTTATCATTACCTGTGCGATCTTTTCCTGGAAACATTTAAAACCCTGACCATCAGCAAAACAGCGATGGTAAAGCATTGCAGCTTTACACCCGCCACTGTGGAGCTTTTTAACCGCCTTGAAGCGGAGAAAAAGAGCGTTGTGCTGGTGATGGGACACAAAGGAAACTGGGAATGGGCCGGCAATACGTTCAGTATCCTGTGCCGGCAGCAATTGTATGTAATTTATCATCCGCTGGCCAATAAACATTTTAACGGGCTCATGTACCGCATGCGTACACGCTTTGGTACCAAACTGATTGCCATGCAGGATACCTTCCGCGACATGGTACAAAACCGTGGCGAAGTAAATGCTACTGCATTTATAGCCGACCAGGCGCCACAACCCAAAACGGCTCAGTGGCTCAACTTCCTCCACCAGGATACCCCTGTTTTCAAGGGTACTGAAAAAATAGCACAGAAATTGAACTACCCGGTGGTATACGTAACTGTACAACGGGAAAAAAGAGGTTATTACACCGTTTCGGCAGAATTACTCACGGCATCCCCGGCAGAAGAAAAAGACGGGGCTATCACTGCCGCACATACACGCAAACTGGAAGAAGACATTGTTTCCCAGCCAGCCACCTGGCTCTGGTCACACAAAAGATGGAAACATAAAAGAACTGCCGCCATTTAATTTCTTAACATAACTACAACTATATACAGATCATCCTACGACGATATGCTGGAAGGTAAAAAACTGATATTGGCTACCAAGCCATATGCGCGCGAAGAAAGAGCCAAAAGCTGGCTCTATACAATATCAACGCTACTGTTGTTGATACTGGCTTTAACAGGCACCCTGGTATTACCTTACCTGGCATTGAAAATAATGGCCAGTATCCTTTCGGGGTTACTGATTGTACGGATGTTTGTTATTTATCACGATCATCAACATCATGCCATCCTGCATAAATCGTGGCTGGCGGAAGCGATCATGATTACCTTCGGGATCTATGTGCTCGCTCCTTCCAGCATATGGAAGCGTTCACACGATTACCACCACAAGCACAATTCAAAGTTGTTCAGCGCCAGTATCGGCTCCTACCCCATTATCACCCGTAAAAAATTTGAATCCATTACACCGGCTGAAAGAAGAACGTACCTGTTCAGCAGGCACCCGCTTACCATTGCGGCCGGTTACCTGTCGATGTTTATGATAGGCATGTGCGTACAGTCTTTTGCAAGCAGTCCGCGTAAACACCTCGATTCTTTACTGGCGCTCATCATTCATATTGGCGGCAGTGCAGGGATAATTTATTTTCTCGGTTGGGAAAGCTGGCTGTTATTTGTATTGATCCCATTTACCATTGCCTGCGGACTTGGTGCGTATCTTTTTTATGCACAACATAATTTCCCGGGTGTTACATTCAATGTGAACAAAGACTGGTGTTATGATAAGGCAGCACTGCTTTCTTCCAGTTACATGGTAATGAATCCAGTTATGAAGTGGTTTACGGGTAATATTGGTTATCATCATATTCACCACCTGAATGCGCGCATACCTTTTTACCGTTTACCGGAGGTAATGCAGAATATCCCGGCAATGCAACAGGTTACAACTACCAGTCTTGGCTTTCGGGATATCCGGGCCTGTTTCCGGCTGAAAGTATGGGATCCGGAACAAAACCGGATGATCACTTTGCGGGAGGTGCGAGCCATCAGGAGCGCCCAGCTGAGGAGGGAGCCTGATCCTGCAATAGTTGCCGGATAATTTTCTTCCGGGTTTCCAGCATACGCGAAGTAAGTTCTTTTGCCTGCTGCAATACAGGCAGCCCGGCGGTATGAGGGGAGCCTGCCCTGAACGGCGGAGCCGGGTTATACTCAAGTTGCAGTTGTACAATTTTAGCAGCTTCATCTCCACCAATGAGGGCTGTCAGTACCAGTCCGAAATCAATGCCGGCGGTTACACCTCCTCCAGTAATACGGTTCCTGTCTTTCACTACTCTTTCTTCCAGCGTTTCTACACCGAACATCCGTAACAGCTCCAGCGAACGCCAGTGTGTGGTGGCCTTAAATCCATCCAGCAGACCTGCGGCGGCCAGTACCAAAGCTCCCGTACAAACCGAAGTAATATACCTGGCCTTTACCGCCTGATCCCTCAGGAACTGTAAGATCGCAGGGTTAGTGAGCAAAGCATTGATTCCCGCTCCGCCCGGAACAAAAATAACATCCAGCTGCGGACAGTCGGCCAGGGCCACCTGCGGTTGTAACAGCAACCCTCCTTCCGCCTGGATGATACCGGTGGTTTCACCGATAATAACCACTTCAAAGCAGGGTGCTTTTACAAATACATCATAAGGGCCTGTGAAATCAAGGATCGTTAACCCCGGGAACAGTAACATTCCCACCTTTAGTTTTTGCATAACAACAGCTTTAGATGAAGTACAATATAATGCAGGCAGCATGAAAGCAGAGAGCAGCGGATAGCCCTAGCGGTGCTGTCCGTAAGTATTTGCTGTTACAGCCTGTTGTAGTTTCTTTATTTCATCCGGCAGTAGCGCGGGAGCATTTACCGCGTTCAGGGCATCTTCCAATTGTGCAGGGGTACGTATGCCGGCAACTGCACTGGTTACAGCGGGCTGCTGTAATACAAACCGCAATGCAGTTTGCGCAGCGTCCCTGGAGGAAGTGCTTGCTTCCTTCACTGCTGCAGCTGCAGCGGCTACCTCTTCAGCGGTATAATCGAGGTAAGGTGTTGCAGGTTTGTTCACCAGCAGCCCTTTGGCTACTGTACCTCTTGCCAGCACACCGATATTACTTTCCTGTAACAGGGGAAAAGCAGTTTCTTCCGGTCGCCGGTCCAGCAAACTATACTGCATCATTACGCTCACTATGCGCGACCGTTTCACATATTCGCGGATCACATCCGGGCGGATAGAGGAGATGCCGTAGCAGCGTATTTTCCCTTGCTGCTGCAACGTTTCAAAAGCATCGATGGTATCGTCTATGGGATCATCAATGGTTCCTCCGTGCAGCTGATACAGATCAATATAGTCCGTTTGTAACCGTTGTAAACTTGCCTCCACGGCAGCCATGATATAATCTTTACGCGGATTCCAGTCCCATCCGCTCCCATCTTCTTTCCACTGATTACCTGCTTTGGTAGCAATGATAACAGCAGATCGCCTGTCTTTCAATGCCTTGCCAACCGTGATTTCATTCTGTCCGTGTTCATACAGGTCGGCGGTGTCAAAAAAATTGATGCCCTGCTCACAGGCGCGGTGAATGAGGCTTGCATTGGCGGCATCGTCATTACCGAGCGACATACAGCCGAATCCGATTTCACTGACAGCGAGATTTGATTTTCCGAGAAGATGATATTGCATGAAGTTCCGGGTTTACGATGTTTTCAACAAGACGCATAGAGCGAGCCTGTAACGAAGTTATAGCCAAAACTTTCATTTTTATATAAATCCGTTAAAAAATTATGG